>VYEH01000257.1:14864-15134 GCA_009843005.1 Pseudomonadota bacterium
ACGTGAACTCCAGGGTCGTCAAGTTCGACAACGATGGGAACTACCTGATGGAGTGGGGCCAGGAAGGAATCCTGCCCGACGACACGCGTCCGGGGTATTTCAACAGCCTGCACGGTATCGACATTGATCCTGAATCAAGGCGCATATATATAAATGACCGTCAGAACAATCGAATGCAGGTTTTTGATGATAATGGAAATTTTATTGACCAGTGGAGCTTTGGAGATCCTCCGACCGACGCTCAGTACCTGATTGTGGCGAACGGAGCAG
>VYEH01000160.1:0-359 GCA_009843005.1 Pseudomonadota bacterium
CGGGAATTCATGGAGACCTTCGAGTTCCTGATCTGTCCCGTCAACCAGGTCCCGCCTTTCGACGTCACCCAGCCCTACGTGGAGGAGATCAACGGCGTCAGGATGAAAACCTATATCGACTGGATGCAGTCCTGCTGGACCATCTCGGTGCTGGGCCTGCCGGCCATCTCGGTGCCTGCCGGCTTCACCCCGGAGGGGCTCCCGGTGGGTATCCAGATCGTGGGCCGTCACCAGGACGATTGGGGCGTGCTGCAACTGGCCCACGCCTACGAGCAGGCCACCGGCTTCTGGAAGCGCCGCCCGCCGCTGTGCTCCGACGGCGCCGACTGAACCATCCGAGTGTGGCGACTTCGAAAAAA
>VYEH01000160.1:369-1196 GCA_009843005.1 Pseudomonadota bacterium
GTCGTCAACGGGGCGCCCGGACGATGACGGCGGCGCCAGGCGGTCATCGGCGGGTTCTCCTGC
This sequence comes from Pseudomonadota bacterium, assembly GCA_009843005.1. Lineage (GTDB taxonomy): Bacteria > Pseudomonadota > Gammaproteobacteria > Steroidobacterales > Rariloculaceae > UBA6522. The sequence continues at coordinate 433 of VYEH01000160.1, forward strand.
CCTGACCGGCCGCGCCCGCATCCCGAGCCGCCAGGCCCTGGCCCTCGCCCTCCTGGTGGCGATCAGCTACCTGCCGGCGCTCGAGGCCGGTTTTGTCTGGGACGACCTCATCTTCGTGGAAGAGGCGGCCGTTCACGACTGGTCCGGTCTGTGGAGCATCTGGCTCTCGCCCGCCGAAATCGAGAAGGAGGGGCACTACTGGCCCGTCGTGTACACCAGCTTCTGGCTGGACCACAAGCTGTGGGGGCTGGAGCCGCTCGGCTATCACGCCGTCAACGTGGCGCTGCACCTGGTCAACGTGCTGCTGGCATGGTTCCTCCTGCAGCGGCTGGCCGTGCCCGGCGCCTGGGCCGTCGCGGCGGTCTTCGCCGTGCACCCCCTGCACGTCGAGTCGGTCGCCTGGGTCATGGAGCGCAAGGACCTGCTCTCGGCGTTGTTCTACCTGGCGGCGGCGCTGACCTGGATCCGGTTCGTGAAGGCGCCCCGGCCGGGACGCTATGCGTTGTCCCTGGGGCTGTTTACAGCCGCTCTGTTGTCGAAGTCCATCGCCGTCACCCTGCCCGCCGCGCTCCTGATCTACCACTGGTGGCAAGCGGGCCGCGTGACGCGCACGGACCTGGCCCGGCTGGCGCCCTTCTTCGGCGTGGCGCTGGTCATCACCGCCCTGGACCTGTCGTTCTACACTGCGCGCGAGCCGCTCGCGCTCGGCTACTCGCTGGTGGAGCGCGCGCTGATCGCGGCGCGCGCCCTGTGGTTCTACGCCG
>VYEH01000160.1:1206-2366 GCA_009843005.1 Pseudomonadota bacterium
GGCGGCGGGGCTCGGGTGCGGCAGGAAGCGGCGGGGGCGCGGGCCCCTGGCGGGAATTCTGTTCTTCGCCGTGACGCTGTCACCCGTGCTCGGCTTCGTCGACTACGGCTACATGCAGTTCTCCCTGGTGGCCGACCGGTTCCAGTACCTGGCGGGCCTCGGGGTGATGACAGTGCTGCTCGGGACAGCCCGGCGCGGGGTTGACCGGCTTCCGGCTACCGCAAGGAGGGCCGCGGCCGGCGCACTCGTCCTGGCGCTGGCGATGCTGGGCGCCCTGACCTGGCGCCAGGCGGGCATCTACCGCGACGAGGTCACCTTCTTCAGCCACATCCTCGCGCACAATCCGGAAGCCCGGGATGCACACCTCAACCTGGTGGGCCCGTTGTCTGACGCGGGACGCCTCGAGGACGCGCTGGCCGCCGCCCGTGTCGCCGTGAAACAGCGCCCCGACCACTCGCTTGCGTATTACAATCTTGGCCGGACGCTCGTAATACTGAAACGGTTGGAGGAAGCCGAGGAGGTGCTGCGCACCTCCCTCAAGCTCGATTCACGGAATGTCACAGCCCATCAGAATCTCGGGGAAGCGTTGCGCCAGCAAAAGCGATACGAGGAGGCGATCGCAAAGTACCGTGAGGCGCTGGCGATCAAGGGAGACTACGCGGCGGCACATGGGGGGCTGGGCGCCGTGCTTTTCGAGTTGGAGCGCTACGAGGAGAGTCTCGCAGCTCTCCAAAGAGCGCTGTCGCTGGATCCCGGCGCGCCGTCGGCAGGCAAGACCGCGCTGTTTGCCGGTCGCGCCGCCCGGAAACTGGGCCGATCCCGCGAGGCGGAGACGCAGTTCCGGAAGGCCGCCGCGCTGGCGCCGGGCAGCGCCGAACCGTTGCTGGAGCTGTCCAACCTCCTGTTCGCACAGGACCGTGCGGCCGAGGCCGAGGAATACCTGGGCCGCGCTCGCGAGTCGCACCCGAACGATTCCCTTACGCTGCACATGGTGGCCGAGGCGCTGCGCACGGCAGGGCGCCCCCGGGAGGCGGTCGCCGCCTACCGCAACGTACTGCGGAGCGATCCGGAATTTGCGCACGCCCGCGTCGGCCTCGCTGCCGCCCTCGTCGATCTGCATCGCTACGACGACGCGCTGGAATCGCTGGAACGGGCCGCCT
>VYEH01000160.1:2376-2732 GCA_009843005.1 Pseudomonadota bacterium
CTGAAGGCACTGGGCCGGATGCCGGAGGCGGCGGCACGCTTCGAGCAAGCCATCGAGAGCGATCCCAACCACGCGGAGGCATTGGACCACCTCGCCCTGTGGCGTTTCCAGCAGCGGCGCTACAAGGACGCGCTCGACCTCTATCGGGCCCAATCGGCGCTGAAGCCCGACAGCGCCACTACCCACGCAAATATCGGTGTCACGCTGTACTTCCTCGGCCGCCCCGAAGAAGCGCTGGCGGCCATGCAGCACGTGCTTCAACTCGACGCCGACCACCCAATGGCCCGCAAGCTCGTCGAGGAACTGCGCGGAGACCCGTCTCGGCCCGCGCGGTAGCAGCCTCGACCCCGTTCACG
>VYEH01000139.1 GCA_009843005.1 Pseudomonadota bacterium
CATGCCCCGGCCCCGGCCAGGCAGTTTTCAGAACCCCACCCGCGACTTCCACTCTCACGGTTTCCCCCAACTCGCCCCAGAACCTGCCGACAGCCGCCGCCGCCGCCGCGCCCGTGCCGCAGGCCGCCGTCTCGCCCGCGCCCCGTTCGAAGACGCGCAGACGGATATTTGCCGCATCCCGAAACTCCACGAAGCCGACATTGACGCCCTCCGGGAACGATGGGTGAGATTGCAGTTGCGGCCCGATTATACCGACCGGCGCTGTATCCACCACTTCGACCGGGATGACGGCGTGGGGATTGCCCAGCGAGACAGCGCCGAATTCCACCGTCCCCGCGTCCACCTCCAGCTGGTAGCGAGCGGCGTTCCTGGCGTCAGCAACCTCACCGGCGAGAGTCGCCCGACGGGCGCGAAACGGTAGCGAGGCCGGAGCGAAGTCGGGCTCACCCAGGCTGACGCTGACCTGACCGCCAGTCTCAAGCCTGGCTTCCACCGTGCCGCACCGGCTGCCCAGCAACAGGGTATTCCCTGCCCCGTCGGGCTCCAGGTAACGGGCGATACAGCGCACGCCATTACCGCATTGCTGCACTTCGGCGCCGTCAGCGTTGAATATGTGGTAGAACGCGGCCAGACCCGCACGCCCGGACGCCCGCACCAGCAGCAACTGGTCGAAACCGACGCCGGAACGGCGGTCCGCCCAACGCCGCACCGTATCGGCGTCGGGGAGATTCATCTCTTCCGGCCAACGGGCAACCATGAAGTCGTTGCCCGCGCCGTGCATTTTTGCGAACGCCAGTTCCATCTAAAGGTACTTGACCGCCGAAACGACCAGGCCCGCAACTGCCAAGATTCCGCCGAACAGGCGCCACAGCGACGCGGCGTTGCGCCGTTCGCGTTCGGCGATGCGGTCGAGCAATTCCGACTTGAGCTGCCCCATGCGCTCCAGCAGCTCCGTACGTAGCCTGGTGAGCGAGGCCTCCAGTTCGGGGCGAGTTGCCGTCTCCACGACGCCGGCGGCGGTGCGTAGCTGGGTGGCCACTGCACGGGCCAGGCCGGGCTCCATCCCGGCGTCGCGCAACGCGTCGGCGGCGGACAGCGTGTCGAAGGAAGCGGGCATGCCGGCACTATGGGCGTGGTCGCGGGAGGGGTCAAGTTCCGCTGGCAAAGCACCGCTCTGGCGGTTAACGTGAGCGGTTGCGGCAAAGGGCGGGCAATATATGTGGGTAGGCGTTCCATCCAGGTATGAGGATCTCAGGGCGTTCCTGAACCATCTCGAGACTCGCGACGAGTTGCGGCACGTCGACGTCCCGGTGAATCCTCGGTTGGAAATAACGGAAGTTTGCCGGCGAACGCTTCAGCGCGAGGGGCCCGCGCTGCTGTTCACCCGCCCCACCAGGAGCAACGTCCCAGTGTTGGGCAACCTGTTCGGCACTGCCAGCCGAATCGCCGCCGCGCTCGGCTCCGATTCGACCGACGTGTTCGGTGAGCTGGGGCAGTTGCTGGCCTCGCTCCGGGCACCCGAACCTCCCCGCAGCGCCGGTGACGTCTGGCAGAAGCTGCCCCTGGTCAGGGAGGTATTCAAGATGGCCCCCCAGACCGCTCGCCGGGGCCCCTGCCAGGAGAACGTCATCGAGGGGAAGGACGTTGACCTCGGCGCCTGGCCTATCCAGACCTGCTGGCCCGAAGACGCCGGTCCGTTGATCACTTGGGGGCTGACCACCACCCGCAGCCCCGCCGGCGAGGCGGTCGGCAAGCGGCAGAACGTGGGCATCTACCGCCAGCAAGTGATCGACCGCAACCGCATCATCATGCGGTGGTTACCGCATCGGGGCGGAGCCACGGATTACAAGGCGTGGTGCTCTCGCCATCCGGACGAGCCGTTTCCGGTCGCGATCAGCATTGGTGCGGACCCGGCCACGATCCTGGCGGCGGTCACGCCGATTCCCGACACCCTGTCGGAATACGCCTTCGCCGGCCTCATGCGGGGCGCGCGCACGCAACTGGTGAAGTGCATTGGCTCGGACCTCCGTGTCCCTGCCACCGCCGAGATCACCCTCGAGGGCCACATCACTCCCGGCGACACGGCCTTGGAAGGCCCGTTCGGCGACCACACCGGCTACTACAACGAGGCGGAGCGCTTCCCGGTAATGACGGTAGAACGCATCACCCACCGGAACGACCCGATCTACCACACCACGTACACAGGTCGCCCTCCTGACGAACCCTCTGTACTCGGCCTCGCTCTGAACGATGTGTTCGTACCCATCCTCAAGACCCAGTTCCCCGAAATCGAGGATTTCTACCTGCCCAGCGAAGCCTGCTCCTACCGGATCGCCGTGGTCAGCATCCGCAAGCAGTATCCCGGCCACGCGCGCCGCATCATGTTCGGCATCTGGTCGTACCTGCGCCAGTTCACCTACACGAAACTGGTGATCGTCGTGGATGACGACATCGATGCCCGCAATTGGCCGGATGTCATCTGGGCGGTCAGCACCCGAATGGACCCCGCGCGGGACACCGTGATTGCCGAGTCCACGCCCATGGACTATCTCGACTTCGCCTCGCCCGTCGCCGGCCTCGGTTCAAAAATGGGCTTTGACGCCACCAGCAAGTGGCCGGGCGAAACCCAACGCGACTGGGGCAAGCCGATCCACATGACGCCAGAAGTCATCAATCGAGTGGATCGCCTGTGGAGCGATCTTGGGCTGAAATAACCACACGC
>VYEH01000412.1 GCA_009843005.1 Pseudomonadota bacterium
GCGCTACTGGCAACACTGTTTATATACTCAGTATTATACTCCCATCTATCTGAATGTAAAAGGAAATATCTGTCGATTCCATGCAGAAAGCGAGCAGCTTTCTACCCTGCTCCCCCGGGACGGGCACCAACATGGGCGGCAGACAGACGCGTTGCACCATGTCTGCCATCGGTGGCGGGACTCAGATGCAACCTTTTCATGACGTACATTCCTCAGTGCTCGTGAGGGAATTCGGGTCAATCTGTGGCTGTCAATCTCCGCAGCACCTCCTGGTACTTGTCCCGCGTCCGCCGGATGACGCGTTCGGGCAGGTGCGGCCCCGGCGGTTTCTTGTCCCAGTCCAGCGTTTCCAGGTAGTCGCGGACGAACTGCTTGTCGAAGCTGTCCGGCGAGCGGCCGGGCGCGTAGGTGGTGGCGGGCCAGAAGCGTGACGAGTCGGGGGTGAAGACTTCGTCGATGAGCAGCAACTCGCCATCGTCGTCCAGGCCGAATTCGAACTTGGTGTCGGCGAGGATGATGCCCCGTTGCCGGGCGTAGTCGCTGGCGTGGGCGTAGAGTTGCAGCGAGAGCGCCTCGATCCGCCCGGCCAGCTCGTCCCCGAGCAACGACTTGACGGCGTCCATGGGAATGTTCTCGTCGTGCTCGCCCTGGGCGGCCTTGGTGCTGGGCGTGAAAATGGGTTCGGCGAGGCGCTCGGCGATCTTCATGCCGGGAGGTAACGGAATTCCGCACACCTGTCCCGTGGCCCGGTAGTCCTTCCATCCGGATCCGATCAGGTAGCCGCGCACGACGGCCTCCACCGGCAGCGGCCGCGCGCGCCTGACCACCACCGCCCGGCCGCGCACGGTGGCGCGGTCCGACGGGTCGTCGAGTACGCTCTCCGGGTCGATGCCCGTCAGGTGGTTGGCTACGATGCTCCCCAGCCGGGCGAACCAGAAATTCGCCACGGCGGTCAGCACGGCGCCCTTGCCGGGGATCGGGTCGGGCAGGACCACGTCGAAGGCCGACAGCCGGTCGGAGGCGACGATCAGCAGGTGTCCGTCGTCCACGCGGTAGATGTCCCTGACCTTGCCGCGATGCAGCCGCTCGAGGCCCGTGAGGCGAGATTCGAACAGCGGTTCGGGGAGTACTTCGGTCATGGGTCGGAGGCCATCCTCAGGCATGGATTTGCGCCGGGGTTCTCCGGCAGCGTACAAAGGCGGGATAATGGCCCGAGGGATGGCCATTCAGCAACACTTGGGGGCTATATTGCGCGCAACCGTGTGCGCATGCGCTGCCGGGGCCGGTCTGGGCCATTCGCCGGCGATACGGTGCGCGGGGGCGTGCCGGTACAGGGCGCCACGATGATCTGGGTCGGCAAGGCCGTGGGCGGCGTGCTGGGACTGATGGTCGGCAGCTACGTGGGCCTGGCGGTGGGCGTCCTGGTGGGGCATCAGTTCGACCGGGGCCTGGCGAAGCGGAGCGGGGACGGGCAGCCGGCCGGTTTCACGTCGGAACATATCCAGTCGTCCTTTTTCCGCGCGACCTTTGCTGTCATGGGCCACATCGCCAAGGCCGACGGCCGGGTGTCGGAAACCGAGATTCGGGCCGCGCGGCTGGTCATGCACGGGATGAAGCTCTCGCCGGCACAGGTCGAAAGCGCCGTGAAGCATTTTACCGAGGGCAAGAGTCCCGGCTATCCGCTGGATGCGACCCTGAGGCGGCTGCACTCGCAGTTGCAGGACCGGCCGGACCTGACCCGGGCCTTCGTGGAAATCCAGGTTCAGGCTGCAGTCGCCGCGGGCTCCATCGACCGGACCAAGCGGGGTCTCCTGTGGCAGGTGGCTCGAGGTCTGGGGCTGGGTCGAGTCGAACTGGCGCAGATCGAGGCGCTGGTGCGCGCCCATCAGGCTCGCGGCGCCGGCAAGGAATTGGTCAGCCTGGAAGATGCCTATGAAGTCCTGGGGGTCGAGCCCGGCGCCAGCGATCAGGAGGTCAAGACGGCCTATCGGCGGCTCATGAACCAGCATCATCCGGACAAGCTGGTTTCACGGGGATTGCCCGAATCGATGATGGGCGTTGCGGAGCAGAAGACCCAGGAGATTCGAGCCGCTTACGAACGGATCAAGTCTCAGCGCGATTTCAAGTAAGGCTGCCGCGAAGTTTCGCCGGTCGTGCCGATCGGGCGACGTCGTTCGCTGCCGCGTGTCCTGCCCCGGGACGGATCAGACCCAGAGGGAACAGTTGCGCAGCAGATTGCCGCCCAGGGCCATGATCCGCCGCACCGGGTAGGGCAGTTCCGTGCCTCCGGCAAGCTCGGCGGTGGTGCCGTGGTGGGCTTCGTCCTCGCTCATCTGTTCGAGGATGGCCTTGCTCCTGGCGTCGTCCCCGGACAACTTCGAGAGGTGGTCGTCGAGATGCGCCTCCACCTGCCGCTCGGTTTCGGCGACGAAGCCGAGGCTGATGCGGTCTCCCGGGACGCCGGCGGCCATGCCCAGGAGAAAGCTCCCGGCGTACCAGACCGGGTCCAGCCGGCTTGGCCTCCCATCGAGCTCCTCGAGTCGTTTGGCGCACCAGGCCAGGTGGTCCTGTTCCTCTTCGGCGGCCTGGAGCAGGTGGCGCCGGGTTTTCTCGGAACGCGCCACCAGCGACTGGCCCCGGTAGAGCGCCTGGGCGGAAATCTCGCCGGCGTGGTTGACGCGCATCAGGGCGATGCTGTTGCGGCG
>VYEH01000367.1:0-664 GCA_009843005.1 Pseudomonadota bacterium
CGTTTTTCATCGCAATGACGATCGCGCTGCTATCCCTGATGCGGCGGATCACGATGCCATCGAGATAGGGGAGGCCCTCGATGAAGAAGTCGTCGAACCGCTCCAGCACGATGTCTCCGCCCGGTTCCCACGACACGAATCTGAACGGACCCGACCCGATGGGAGAAGCATTGGCCGGGTGGTTCCTGATGTCCTGGCCATCGCCAAAGACGTGTTTCGGAATGATCGGGCACAGGGGGCCGGAGAGTGCCAGCAGGATCGCGGGATGGGGCTGTCTGAGCCTGATCACGGCCGTGTGTGCATCGGGCGTCTCGACCGCCGTGACCGGCGCATACATCGACGTGAACGGGTGGTTGTCCCGAATCGTCTCGATCGAGAAGGCCACATCCTCGGAGGTGACCGGCGTGCCGTCGTGGAAGACCGCGTTGTCGACAAGGTTCAGCGTCACGGACAGGCCGTCTTCCGCGATGTCCCAACTCCTGGCCAGGTATGGTTGCGGATTCCACTGTGCGTCGTACTTCAACGGCGAAGCAAAGAGCTGGGTTCCAGGAATTGCCGTTGCGGCCCCAGACTGCACGGCCGGGTTCAGGTGGCGTGGACTGCTCGTTCCGGCAATCACCATCGTGCCGCCCGGCGCCTGGGCAATGGCCTGAACCGGGGACGC
>VYEH01000367.1:674-2370 GCA_009843005.1 Pseudomonadota bacterium
GTGGCAATGATTGCGGCACCTCCCAACAGGCGCCTGAGCGAAATGTTCATGATGACTAACCGGGGTGCAGGCCGTACGATTTGCGCGATACCACCACCGAGGGCCCTTGAGCAAGGCGGTTGGGTATGGTGGGGAGCGATTCCCCTATGGCGCGGTTTTTCGGGGATCAACGTTGAAAAAGCGAATCATGCGGCCAACGCCAGGGCCAGGTTGTCGTTGGCGGCTGTTGGCGGCTTCCATTGCTGCCAACTCCGGGCGAGTACAGCCCATGCCCGGTCGAAGCGACCCGACCTGAGCAGTGACCGGAACGTCAGCACGCCCTGGCCGCCGTCACGTCCCCAGCGCTGGCCCGAGCGCTTCATGCGGGAGTTGACCAGAAACCGGTTCGCGGCCTCCACGGCACCCGACCCGATCGGGTAGCCTGCATCGGCGACTTGGCTGTAGTTCATCCGTCTTCTGTTGGCCCGAAAGTAGCCAAGTTCGCGAGCAATGTCGGCGTTGCCCTTTCCCTTGTGCAACAGGTAGCGGAGCGCGTCGATCACCTTGCCTGCCCCCTTGGGATCATGGCGAAGGACGTGACGCCATGTCTCGAACCAAGCCTTGCCTTCCGCGCTGTCCGGACCGAAGGCGGCATCGGCGGCGACCTTAAGGTGTTGTATTGAATGGAAAATATCTAAAAGTACCACATCGGGGCTGAACGTGTCCAAAAATGCCCAATTGTCACGGGCGCCATCAGCGATCGCAACAACCTTCAGATCGTCCTTGCGCTCCAGCCAATGGAACACCTCATGGCTCACCTGTGCCTTCAGGCTCGTCTTGCCCTGTTCCGGAAGACGCCCGAAGTAGCGGCTCTGCACCATGTTTCCCTCGGCGTCGAGCAAGGAGACAACGCCACTCGATGCCTCGCGCCAGCCCGCCTCGACCGCGGTCCCGTCCACCGTCTCGGCATTCATGCGAAGCATGACCCCGTCGAGAGAGACAAGCAGCGCAGTCGCGTCCTCGTGAACCTCCTCTTCCGACCGCAGGTCCGCCAGGAGATCACCGGAGCCGTCCTCGAAGCGGCGCCCCGCCTCGGCGGTCAACTGTATCAGGGAACTCGCCGACGGACCCATGCCACAGAGCCGGACCCAGGCATCCGCGCTCTCGCGCGCACTCAGGTTGGCCATGAGATAAAGCGACAGGCCCGCCGCCGCAGGCGTCAGGCTGCTCTCGGTCAGGCCGAGGACACGCTCGGTCGGAAACACCGACGCGCCCCCGCCCGACGGACGGTAGCGCGCGCGGTCGTAGTCGACCGATCCGAACATCGTCATCGCATGGCCCCGTGTGGCATCGACCTTCCTGTAGGTCCTGCCGTCGACGTCCAGGGAGCCCCCATGATCGTCAATCCGCTCGAAGGCATCGCCGAGGACCGAGCGGGCGAAGTCATGGACCACGTCGCGAAACGCGTGCTCGGCTTTCAGCGGGTCCTGCATGAACATCACCGCAACATCATCTGCCATCCCACGGGCGGCGTCGGACCGGATCACGTCATTCATGGCCTGCCTCAGGCGGTTACCCGCCGCCTCCATGACGTTTTCGGTATCGGTGAGGGTGGTGTTGGCAAAGGGAGGTTCAGCCTGTAGTTTCTGCATCGGAGTGCTCCTTTTTGCCCCGATTTCGGAGCTTTTTTCTTGCTTTGGAGCACTCTACCACACCT
>VYEH01000367.1:2380-2691 GCA_009843005.1 Pseudomonadota bacterium
TGTGCAGTTCGCCATAGAGAATACACTCCCGAGCGTTTGCCAGGAAAACCCAAGCTCGATCATCGCTTGTTTCCGGGTCAGGTTGGACGTGCCCGGTAAACGAACCGGGACACGGATGCACATGTCGCCGGATGAATGACCTGTCTTGCATCAGCCAGTCGTGGCACACGGTTGTAGCGCTTGACCTTCCGCATCTCGGGGCGATGGGGCGGTTCCGAGTAAAGAACATCGCCAAGCCGCCCGCCGAGTCGATTCAACAAGCCCAGGCTACCGGCACTTTCAATGGACCGCGGAACGCCCATCCTGCGAAT
>VYEH01000209.1 GCA_009843005.1 Pseudomonadota bacterium
GGGACTGTTTCATCAAGGCCATGCAGTTTGCGTGTGTGGCGAGGTTCCCATATTCGCCCAGAAGGTTCATGTAGGGCACCTCCGCGAGTTGCTCGCCACCCAGGCCTGGGCAACCCGAAGGCTCAACGGTGATCAGCGCAGCGAAAAGCTCCGGTTGTGCCGCGGCCAGACGCAGCGAGGCCGCGCCTCCCGCAGAATGCCCGATCACCACGGCTTTGCCCGTGTGGTTGAGTAATTCGGCCAGTGTTGCAGTTTGCTGCCCTCCGCCGGGGCCACCGGATTCTTCCAGGCGATCGGTCGCACTGGCCGTGGCGGCGCCTCCAGGACCGCCCGCCCTGCCTCCCCGGCCTGCGCCCTGCGGCGCCGGCGGCTCGGGCCCCGCAAACTGCGACATCCACATCTTGTAGGCACCTTCCTCTTCGGGAAACGCACAGCCATCGCACGGCACGCCCGGTTCCTCGCCCATGTCCCAGAGGACCCAGGCGGCGCTGTTCCAGGGGCCGCTTCCGGCCCGGCCACGGCCATAGGGCTCGGTGACGTACACGTCAAAGCCCTGGCTGGCCAAGTAAAGGGCCCAACCCGGGCGCATATCGGGTGTCGTGCCATAGATGCTGCCCAACAGGCCCCCGCCCGGGACAAGGACGATGGGCGGCGCGTCGGGAAGGGGGTTGGCAGGCAGGTAGTACTCGACATAGGTCTGCCCCCTGACGCTTTGCGTGCCGTTCTCGTTATCGACGAACTCTCCGCCAACCCAAAAATTGCCAAGATCCCGGAATGAGAAGTTGGCGCCGACACCGGCGTCCGGGGTCTGCGCATTCGCCGTTTGGCAGATCAACAGGAGGGCCGCGGACAAGAACTGCAGCAAGGAATGGCGGAACATGTGGAGTCTCCTTCACAGGTCACTACTCGCGGATCGGGATTCCGCGTGCTTATCTATACTACGATGTGACTGACCAGGACGGCAGTGAAACGAACCGGTGCCGTCGCTCACAGCGCGGGGATGCGCGTCGCGGAGCGCTTCTCGCTTCAGGAGGATCGAGATGATCGTCAAATCATTCAATGTGGCGTTCGTTGGCGTATTGGCCGCGTGGAGCGCAAGCGCGACTGCGCATCACAGCATCGCCGGCGAATTCGACGGAAACAACGTCGTTGACGTAACCGGAACGGTAGTGGAGCTGAGACTGATCAATCCTCATACCTACATTCTGCTGGATGTCGAGAATGAAGCCGGAAAGTTGGAGCGCTGGACCCTGAATTTCGGGCCCGCCTCAAAGCTTGTGCGTGGCATGGGCTGGCACAATGAAATACTCCAGCCGGGCGAAGTGGTCACGGCGCAGGGTCGGCGCGCCAGAGAATATACGGGGTTGTACCTGCACTATTTGGTCAGGGATGACGGCGAGGTGCTGTTGGATACGCTCGTGGAATAGAAAACGCAGTACACGGATTTGGCTAATCAGAAGATCGTCCTCGACTATTGGAGGATTCGAGCATGACAGTGCATCCACATAAAACTCTAGTATTGGCCTTCGGTGCGATGGTCCTTGGCTGGTCGCTCGACACGCCCGCTCAATCGCAACGCCTCATGGAAGAGCTACAGTCGGAGGGCGTTTGGGCAGGCTGGCGAAACGGCGCCGTTGAGCCCTCCGGCACATTCACAGGCTCCCCTCGGCCGGAGCAGATTACGGGCTGGGCGCGCCAGAGGAGAGAGGAATTCGACTGGCGTACCGATGATCCTGTTCAGGGTTGCGGGCAGCCCGGCATGCCCCGCACCTTGCATGTGGTCAGTCCCATGCAATTCAATTTTATCGAAGACAAGCTCCTGGTTGTGCGCTATGAAAGCTTCGACATCGCCCGGTTGATTCACTTCGGCCGGGAGCCCCAACCCGGACAGGTGAGAACGCCCGATGGCTACTCCGAAGCCCATTGGGAGGGTGACGTGCTGGTCGTGCGGACCACGCACATGGACAGTCGGCCGCTGGACTTCAATGGCACGCCGAAAACCGAAGATGCGGAGATTACCGAGCGCTACTACCTGAGGGAGGAGGCCGGGCGGACTTTACTCAGGGTGGATATGTCACTCGAAGATCCCAACGTGTTTGTCGAGCCCTACGTCTGGAACCTGGAGTTCGTGCGGATGCCCGACTGGGAGATGATGGAGTACGCGTGTGAAGAGCGGTCTCTTGTCGTTTCCCCTGGCGGAGCGCCGCTGGTGGGACCCACGACATTCGAGGGTCTCGATGCCGATGGCGACGGAACCCTGACGCTGAACGAGTTCTCCGCGTATCCGCCGGCCAGCTCGGCAGGCAGAACGCCCGACGGGCCGTTCTCGGTACTCGACGCCGATGCAGACAATGTCCTGACGCTCTATGAATTCGCCCATCGGCGCGGCCCCCGATTCGCCGGCGTGGATGCCGATTCGGACGGTTTTCTGTCACTCGCGGAGTTCACCACCCTGGACGCGCTGATGCTCGGCGGCATCGCACTGGACCAGTTGGACGAGAATGGAGACCAAAGGCTCTCGGTCGACGAGTGGGCGAACTCCGGACCCCGCTGGGAGAGCCTGGAAGCGGAGTAGCGCCTCGAGTCCGCCAGCGAAGCCGTACGTGCGGGTCTGAGAATGCCGGAAGCCGAAGAAGCAAGATTCGAAATACTGAAAGCCGCGATCCGGGAAGGCGTCGAAAGCGGAATCAGCGATCGCACGCCCGAAAACGTGCGTTCCGAGGTAAAGGCGCGGTTGGCGGAAAGTTGCCGGTTGTCGGCTAAGTGAAAAGGCCATCAAGGATCTCGACCGACTCTACGAGTTCGGAGTCGAGCAATTCGGTCTGAAACAGGCTGATCGTTACTTCGACGGCTTGATCGCTCGATTCGAGATTATTGCTCGCAATCCGTGGCTTGCACCGGCGGTAGAGCATCTACTATCGGGTTTGCGACGGTCTGTGTATTTCAGTCACTCAATCTACTACCTGTCCGACGCCAGCGGCATACAGATCATACGTATTCTTGGTCGTGAAGATGTCACGCAAGCGTTGCGTTGACTGGTGTAGGGTCGTCGTGCTTCATCAGTCAAGCGTCACCGTCAGCAGCGGCGGACGCTCGTCGACGTAGTTGTGATCGAGCGGCAGGTAGGCGGTGCCGTCCCGCACGGCAATGGCCGAGATCTGTCCGCCGTTCTCGATGCCCAGTATGCGCACCAGACCGCGCTCGGGATCGATGATGAACAGCGTGTTGTAGGTTTCACTGACCGCGAACAACCGTTCGTCCGTATAGTCCAGCCCCGAGAGCTCGTACTCGGACAGTGAGCGGCCGGGCTTGAGCCGTCCCCGCAGGTCGTCCTCGAATGTCAGTTCCCGGAGCAGACGGCCGGTCGCGTCGGCGACCGCGATCGTCAGCGTCTCGTCGGAGCTTAAGTAGTACTCCCCGGTCTGCGGATTGTGGGCGATGCCCGAGAATTCGCCCTCGCCGGCGAAACCGGACAACTCGATCATTGCCTCCGGCGAGAATCCCGGCTCGGCGCCCTTGCGCCAGACATCGATCCGCCCCGTCTCGCCGCTCACCGCGATGCGTTGTCCGTCGATGCTTCCGGCGGCCTCCATGAGCCCCTGGCGCGTCACCAGCAGCCCGCCCGCCAGCGCCGTGGCGGAGAGGACGGTCGTGAAGTCGTCGCTCACCACGAAGAGCTCGGCCTGGTCGGTGACGATGGCAAAGGCGCGGTCGGCTTCGAGGTAGGTCATGCCGGAGGGCTGGTCGATCTGCGGCGGCAGCGCGTAGGCTGCCACGGCGGTCGTGAACTCCGAGATTACGAGCGGTCCGGAAGCGGGGTCCGTGACGATACCGCTTTCGTCATTGCCGAAGTAGTCGAGCAGGATGTAGACGCCGAGACGCGAATTCGTCAGCAACAGTGCGATCCCGGCAATCGCCGCGCACGCGATCGATGCACCCGCCACGGCGCGGCGGCTCTTGTTCAATCTTCCTGAAATCATGTGGATTCCTTTGAGCCAGTAACGCTGTACGGTGTTATCTGGTCTGACAGTTGACTAATCAGCCGCGAGGCGGGTGAAAACCGATTGAACCAAACAAGGCGAAATCCGCCTCGCACCGGTCGATCAGAAAACCAATGAACTGAGAACGTGGTCTAACGCGCATTTTGGGCTGTGGGCGCCCTTCCGAAATTCGCGCCGCCTACCAGCATCCACATTTGCAGTCGCCATGCAGCGTCCACCTTTTCTTCACCAAGCGTGTATTGACCCTTCCGGTGAAAGCAAGAGACTGGAGCGCGAAGTCGTGATTCGGCCCGCTGGATATTGTAAACGACCAGGCATTACTGCAGTCGCAGCCTCAGCGTCACGCCAATCTCGCGCGGGCGGGCGACGACGCCCTGATCGAGGCCGGCAAGCACCGCAGAGAACCCGCCCAGTCTGTACCACTGATCCGTCAGATTGGTGCCGAAGATGGCAACATCCCAGTTACCGGCCGCAGGCGTATAAGTGATCCGGCCACTGAGGAGACCGTAGGCATCATTGGCGGCCACCGAAGCCTGAAATCGTGCATCGCGAAACGTCTGGAAATCATCAATCCAGCCATAGTCGAGTCGGGTCGCGATCGAGCCACCGCTGTCCAGGTCATTATCCCACTGCAACCCGATGCTGTACGTCGTCTCGGGTGCGAACGGAAAAGGCGTATCCAGAGCTATGAGCGTGGCCTGGCCGAGGTCCGTGTACCTGGTATCGAGCCAGCCGGCGGTGAAGTTCACGAACAAGTTATCCGTCGGTCTCCACAGACCCTCGAGCTCGAACCCCTCGATTTTCGCTTCGCCGCCATTGGTTACAGTATTCTGCCCAGGCGTCAGCGTTTCGCCGATCTGGATGTCGTCCCAGGTGCCCGTGAAATAGGTGGCATTCAGGCGCAGGCGGTTTTCCAGCAGGTCCGAACGCAATCCCAGCTCGATATTGGCCAACAGCTCGTCCCCAAACGGAATGATGCCGTTGTTCGGCAGCGTGGGGTCGAATCGGGAGTTCACACCGCCGCCATTGAAGCCTTCAGCGTAGCTGATGTAGCCCATCACGGTGTCGGTGAATTGATTCTGCAGCGTCACCCGCGGCGTGAGCGCATCGAAGTCGACATCAAATACGAGTGGCTCTCCGCCGACGACCTGAATCGGGCCCTCGAGGTTGAAGGAAGGCTGTTGCGGTGGCCCGAGAGGTTCGGCGGGATCATACGTCTCGGAATGAAATTCCTCCTCCGAGTAACGGCCGCCCACGGTGAGGGTGAGCTTCTCGGTCAGGTCGTAGGTGATTTCGGCGTAGATGGCTGTGTCCCTGCGCACGCCTCGATCCAGCGCATTTCGCGGCCGTGGGCCCGCCGCACCCATACCGGTCAGCTCCCAGCGCTGCCAGCCCTGAAACTTCTGGATTTCGTCTTCCTCGAAGTAGTACAAGCCCGCGACCCAGGAGTAGCGGTCGCCGGAACCGAGGAACTGGAACTCCTGGGTCGTCTCTTCGACCTCGTCGTAGGTCCAGACATCGAACATGACGAGGTCGGTAGCGTCGTATTCTCTCATGTTGCCGTAGTCAAACGCGCGGGATGCGGTGATGGACCTGAAGGTAACCGAATCGTTGATGTCCCACGCCAGGTTCGCCGAGAAGAAGTCCGAGTCGAAAAGGACTCCGGGCCCGGTATAGTCCACCGCGTTCAGGTATTGCTCTCTCTTCCCGTAGGCGTACAGCTCATCGGTAAACTGAACACCGGCGGCGTTGTAACGTTCCGGCGTCATGGGACCAAAGCGGATGCCTTCGAGCACGTCAAACAGCACGTTGGCCTGCATGCTCGCGTCCTTGTGGTTGTATTCTGCCGTCAAGAGCGCCTGGAAGGAATCGTTCGGTTCCCACTGCAGCATGCCCCTGATGATCGTGTTGTCCACCTCGCCGTATGATTCGTCGATCGTCACACTGTCGACATGGCCATCCCGGTTAAGGCTTGCCGCCGTAACCTTCGTCAATACGGTATCGCCTAGCGGAATGTCTACATTGGCCACAATATCCGTGCGGTTGAATTCGCCGAGCGTGGCCTTGAATCTTGCCCCGAACTCATCCTGGGGTTTCTGGGTCACGTATTGAATCGCACCGCCGATCGCGTTCTTGCCGAAATAGGTTCCCTGGGGACCCCGCAAGACTTCGATGCGCTCGAGTTCGACCACGTTCTCCAGGCTCCCCTGGTTACCGCTGAGGTGCACGCCGTCGACGTATCGGGCGACGCCCGGAATGCCGCGTATGGCCATACTCCCGGCTGCACCGCCGCTGACTCCGTTACCGCGGATATCCACGTTCGGCAACAGGACTTGCAAGTCCTCCGTGTTCTCGATGCTGCGCAGCTCGAGGTCTTCGGCCGAGAGCGCGGTGATGGCGATCGGCACTTGCTGCAGGTTCTCCTCACGCCTTCGCGCGGTGACAACGACCTCCTCGAGCGACTGCACCTGGCTCTGGCTGAACGCGGGCGGTGCCCCGATCACCAACGTCAGCGCAGGCGGTAACAGATAGATCAGTTTGCGCATGATTTTCCTCCACATATGGATCTTTCGCCATAATGTGTTCGATGCTCGAGATTCGCAGTTCGTTTAGTTTGCCGGTCCGATCAAAGGTACGCTGACTGGAAACGCAGTCGCCGCAACCGCCCCAACGCCACTCCTATCGCTTCCGCCGTGATTGGGATTACGTCGCCGACAACCTGGAAGTCAAATAAAAAAGGAGCCGGAATGTGAGTGAAGAGCGGGATATCCGAAGGCCCGGAGAGTGATGACTCCGGGCCTTCACCGTTTTTGGGTGCTGAAACTGTGCGCTATGGAATCGGCCGAAAATGGCCGGACGCGCAACATACTGAATTGTCTAGCGTTTCGTGGTCGGGGTGAGAGGATTTGAACCTCCGGCCCCTGCCTCCCGAAGACAGTGCTCTACCAGGCTGAGCTACACCCCGATCCCTTGACAAAACGCAATACCGGATGCCCGCGTGGCAGTGGCTGGCAAGGCATCCGGCTGAAACAATTATATCGTACTGCGTTGCGGGTTAGACTCGGCGCACCAATTCGCGTTCAAGGCAAGAGATAGTTCCATGTCGCAATCCCTTCAGGCGCTCCTGGCCGTTCTGCCGATCCTGGTTGCAGCAATTCTGCTGGTTGGTTTTCGCATCGCTGCCCGGATCGCCATGCCGGCCGTCTACGTTCTCGCGGTTCTCATCGGCTTGTTTGCCTGGGCCATGCCGGTGACCCAGATTGCCGCGGCATCCATACAGGGGCTGTTCATCACGTTCGAAATCCTCTTCATCATCTTCGCGGCGATACTCCTGCTTAACACGCTGAAACATTCCGGCGCCATTACCGCGATTCGCGCTGGATTTGCCACTATCACTCCGGACCGGCGGGTGCAGCTCATCATCATCAGCTGGCTTTTCGGCAGCTTCATCGAGGGGGCATCGGGGTTCGGCACACCTGCAGCGATCACGGCTCCACTGCTGGTCGCGTTGGGATTCCCGGCGATGACGGCGGTGATGCTCGGCATGATGGTCCAGAGCACGCCCGTGACCTTTGGAGCGGTGGGTACGCCGATTCTGGTGGGTGTTCGGGGTGGCCTGGAAAGCCCCGAAGTCACGCAACAACTGACCGCGGCGGGACTGACCATGGCCGACCACCTCCAGGTCGTCACGGTCCATGTGGCCGTGCTGCACGCCATTGTGGGCACCGCCATGCCGCTGTTCATGGTGATGATGATGACGCGGTTCTTCGGCAGGAACCGTTCCTGGACCGAAGGACTGTCAATCTGGCCCTTCGCGCTGCTCGGGGGTCTCGCCTTTACGGTTCCCTACCTGTTGAGCGGCATCTTCCTGGGGCCCGCGTTCCCCTCGCTTCTGGGGGGGATGGTCGGTCTGGCGATCGTGACAACCGCGGCGCGCAAGCGTTTTCTGGTTCCCGACGACGAATGGGATTTCGCTCCAAGAGAGGAGTGGCCCAATCAATGGATCGGTCAACTGGAGATGCGGCTTGAAACGCCCAGGGAACAGATGACGCCGGTTCGCGCGTGGATGCCATACGTCCTGGTGGCCGGGCTGCTGGTGATCACGCGGCTCCCGCAATTGCCCATCGGCCGGGCATTGCAGTCGGTGGCGTTTCGCTGGGAAGAGATCCTGGGCACCGCCGTCACCGCCACCACAACACCGTTCTACCTGCCGGCGTTCATGGTGCTGGTGGCCGCATT
The DNA here is from genome assembly GCA_009843005.1 of Pseudomonadota bacterium. GTDB lineage: Bacteria > Pseudomonadota > Gammaproteobacteria > Steroidobacterales > Rariloculaceae > UBA6522. The sequence continues at coordinate 8,241 of VYEH01000209.1, forward strand.
GCTGACCGTCGCGCTGCACCGGATGCGTGGCCGCGAGTTTCTGGCCGCCTTTTCCGAATCGTCCAGAACCCTGCTGGGCGCCGGTTTCGTCTTGATCTTCACGGTCCCCATGGTGCGCATCTACATCAACTCCGACGTGAATGCGCTGGGGATTGACAGCATGCCCATCGTGATGGCGGACTGGGTTGCCGTGAACGTCGGCGCCGTCTGGCCGTTCTTCGCTCCGTTCATCGGTGCGCTGGGCGCGTTCATCGCGGGCAGCAACACCGTCAGCAACCTGATGTTTGCCCTGTTGCAGCATGGAGTCGCAACGGCGCTTGGAATTTCCGCCGCGCTGGTGGTGGCCTTGCAGGCGGTGGGCGCCGCAGCGGGCAACATGATCGCGATCCACAACGTGGTGGCGGCATCGGCCACAGTGGGCCTGCTGGGCCAGGAGGGCGCGACGCTGCGCCGCACGATCATCCCGACGATCTACTACCTCGTGATGACGGGCGCGCTGGGTCTGCTTGCGGTGCGGTTCCTGGCGTAGTCGACCGGGCCGCGTTCCCGGGTCAACGCCGCACTCAATACGCCATGGCGTAGCAATCCCTTCGCACATCCGCCCCGGCAATGCGTGCGCCATGCGTTGGGTCGAGCAGCACGACCGTCCCGCATGAGGGGATGCCGAGGGGTTGCATGCGATTCACTACGTGGCCCCGTTCCTCCAGCGACTGGATGACCTGGGGCGGCAGGTCGATCTCGACGTTGAGTTCATTGAAACCGGTTTCGTGGGGCCAGAACGAGGCGTAGAAATGCAGGGTCTGCACCCGCGGCGCTTGGATGGCCTGGTGGAGGTTGGGGTACCACTGGGACGGGAATTCAACGATGTTGAGGAACATCTGCAGGATGGTCTGTTCCTGGTTATCGCCGCCGGGCGTGCCGATGGCGAGGAAGGGTTCCCCGTCTCGCAGCACAATGCTGGGTGTGAGCGTGTAGCGGGGCCGCGACCGGGGTCTTAACTGCGCGGCGCGGGTTTCATCGAGCCAGAACTGCTCGCCGCGCACGCTCATGGCGATGCCGGTGTCGCCGAGAATGACCGCACCGCCGATCCAGCCGCCGCTGGGCGTGCTGTCGAAGATGTTGCCGTCCTTGTCGATGATGGCGATGTGGGTGGTGTCCTTCATGTTGTCCGTTCGGTCCACGGCGGCCACCTGCAGCCGTTCCGGCGGCGGGTTCGCGGCATCCGCCACCCAGTACTGCCAATCCTCCCGGACATGGGACGGGTCGAATGCAAAGGGGTCGCCCGCGGCAAACGTTTCGGACGCGCGCTCCATGTCGATCAACTGCGCCCGTTGAGCGGCATATTCCTTCGACAGCAGCCCTTGCGCCGGAACGTCCACGAAGTCGGTGTCGGCGTAATAGGTGTCCCGGTCTGCGTAGGCGAGCTTGAAGGCTTCGATGATTGTGTGGAGATAGTCGGCGCTGTTGTGGCCCATTCTTCTGAGGTCGAAGTTCTCCAGGATGTTCAGGGTCTGCAGCAGCATCGGCCCCTGGCTGTTAAACGATTGCTTGTAGACGGTATAGCGCTTGTAGGTTGCGCTGGCGGGTTCCTCGACCCTGGCGTAGAACTCCGCGAAGTCATCGAGCACGAAGGGCGTGCCGTGCGCCTGCAGGAACGCCACCATCTCCTCGGCAATGTCACCCTTGTAGAAGCGGTCACGGGCCGCGACGATACCGGCTTCACGCCCATTGACGCTCTGCTCGCGCTCGGCCTCGACCATCTTCTTCAGCGTGTTCGCCAGCGTCGGCAGGCGGATGATCTCGCCCGATGCGTATATGGAGCCATCAGGCCGTGTCCAGTACGCGCGGTTGGCCGGCCACCGGCTGATGAAGTCCATTTCCCGGTAGATCGTGCTGACCGTGCGTGAACGCAGCGGGAATCCCACTTCCGCGTACTCGATGGCGCGGGCGGCCACTTCCTCGAAACTCATGGTGCCCCAGCGCTCGAGTACCGTCAGCGCACCGTGAAGCGCACCGGGCACGACCGCCGGGTCGAGTCCGTAGCCGTAGAGATCTCTGCCTCGCTCGCGGTACCAGTCGATGGTGGCGTCGCGCGCTGCCCAACCCTGGCCGATGATCGACGTGACTTCTCCCTCGCTGTGGGGATACACGAGGATCAGCGATTCGCCGCCCAGGCTGTAGAGGTCCTGTTCGACCACACCGCCTGTCAATATCGCGGCAACCCCGGCGTCGAACGCATTGCCGCCGTTCTGCAGGATCTCGATCGCTGTGGCGGTGGTCAGCGGATGGCCGGCGGAAACGCCGCCATTGCTGCCCATCACGGGCGGGCGCAGATAGTTGGGCACGACGGTGATGACTTCCGCCTGCACCTCCGTGTTCGTGACGGTGTCTTGAGGTTCACAGGCGCCCAGGAGCAGCAGTGCGCCGGCGGCAAGGGCGATTGGGTATGTCGCTCGGACCATGTTGCGTCCTCGATTTAAGTGCTCTATCCAACTGATAATAGCGTATCAGTGACCGCAGGCCCGCCGCTGGCCCGCCCCTGGCCCGTCCCGTCCCGCAGGCCCTGGAACACTAGTCTGCGCTGGGAAAAAACTTCTCCAGCAACGGTTGGTAGCCCTGAACGGCCGTGCGCTGCTGGTAGAGAGACAGCCCTCGCAGGCCGCCCAGTTCCTCGCCGCCGCCGGCCCGGCCCGGTCCGCCATGGACCATCGCCGGCAACACCGCACCCGGACCCGGCGCGAAGCTCGCAACCTTGTCCCCTCCCAGGGTCAGCCGGCCGTGGAACGGCGCCAGCGCCAGCAGCATCTCGCGGCCAAATCGCCGGTCGTTCGAGTAGACCGAGGATACCAGCGCGCCGTCTCCCCGGGCACAGAGGGCAGCGGCTTCCTCCACCGAACGATACGCCATCACAGTGACCGCGGGGCCGAACACTTCGCGCGTGTGCACGATGTTCGCGGCGCCGGCATCTTCGCAATCGAACAGGAACGGCGTGACGAAATAGCCGCGTCCGTTCTCCGTTCCGGGCAGATCGCTGGGCTCGGCATCGCCCATGACCCGCGTCGATTCCGTCTCCAGGGCCTTCAGGCCTTCGCGAACGTCTGCCAGTTGCGCAGCATTGACCAGCGGTCCCACCCGCACCGACGCATCGGCCGGATTGCCCACGATAAACTGGCCGAGCTGGTCCTCCAGCGCCTCGATGCAGGCTTCGCGACGCTCCGGGAGCACCAGCACGCGCCGGATTGCGGTGCATTTCTGGCCCGCCTTCTGGCGTACATCGGTGGCGATGTCGCGGATCATCTGCTGCCAGGCCTCGCTGCCGGGCGCCACATCCGGGCCCAGCACAGCGGCGTTCAGGCTGTCGGCCTCGACGTTGATGCGCATGGAAGACTGAACGTGGGCGTCGAGGCTGCGCAGGCGTTTCGCGGTCTGGCTCGAGCCGGTGAAGGCGAGCACGTCCTGCGGTCCCAGGTGGTGCAACAGATCGCCGGTGGAGCCTGCAATGAACGACAGCGCACCTTCGGGCAGCACTTCGGCGTCCACCAGCAACTCCGTCATGCGATAAGCCAGAAGCGCCGTGCTGGTGGCGGGTTTGGTAATCACCGGCATGCCCGCAAGCAGGGCGACCGCGGCCTTCTCCATGAAACCCCACGCAGGAAAGTTATAGGCGTTGATATGGACTGCGGCGCCTCGCAGCGGCGTGAGAATGTGCTTTCCGGCGTAGCGTGGATTGCGTGTCAGTCGCTCGGAGTCGCCGTCCACCAGCAGTGTGCGGTCACCCAGCTTCTTGCCGTAGGAGGCGTATGCCAGCAGCGTGTAGTTGGCGCCGTCCACATCGAATTTGGCATCGTTGCGGGTATTGCCGCCGTTGCTCACGGACAGGTCCAGCAGTTCTTCCCGATGCGCGTAGAGCACATCGTAGATGCTGCGCAGACACACGCCGCGTTCCGCGAAAGTCATACTCCGCAAGGCCGGCCCGCCCACGTCACGGGCGTAGTCCAGCGCGCCCTTGAAGTCGATACCGCCGGTGGAAGTTTCAGCCAGCGGTTCTTCCGTGGCAGGGTTGAGCAGGGTGGCGGTTTCTCCCCGACCCTCGTGCCAGGCGCCACTGACGTGGCTCTTGAGTTTGATCACAGAACGCAGTCTCCAAAACGAAGCCGCTATTCTACGTTGGCGGCAGGCTTGCGTCTGCTGACTTCTCTATTGCTGCACCACGACAGATCAATGGCGTCGAGTAGCGACCGAAACGCTTCAACTCCTGAATAATTCTTGAGATTCAAGTCGTTACCAATTCTTAATCCATGGCCATACTGTGATGTGACAACATGATGAGTAGTTTTCGCATGTCCCCGGAAGGCCAGTAAGGATTGTTCAGTGCTGCTTGCATACCGCCATAGCACCGCCTGTTTGATCGTAATGACGCTTGCATTTGCCGCGCCTCTTTGCGCGCAGGAAACTGCCTCGTCCCGGATCAGCGCCGACAAGATTCTGGCCGTGGCGCGAACCGGGACACCTCCGGTCATCGACGGGGTGCTGGACGATGCCGTGTGGGCGACCGCCCCATCCATGGACGACATGCACCAATTCGAGCCCGTCGATCACGGCGAACCCAGCGAACGTACCGAAGTCTGGATTCTCTACGACAGCGACAGTCTCTACGTCGCCGCGCGGATGTGGGACAGCGAACCGGATCAGATCAGGGCACGGCAGATGGTTCAGCACGGGACCCTGCGATGGGACGACTCTATCGGGATATATCTCGACCCCTTCAACAACAACCGCACGGGCTACAACTTCCAGGTCAACCCCAACAGCAGCCGGGAGGACGGGGTTTTCGAAACACCGACCCGTCTGAATCGGGACTGGGAAGGTATCTGGTTCGCCGAAGCGAACGTTGACGAGAACGGCTGGACCGCGGAATTCGAGATTCCGTTCAAGACACTGAATTTCAACCCGGACAACTCCGACTGGGGATTCACCGTCGAGCGTACCATCGCCCGCCACCAGGAAGATATCGCCTGGGTTTCCTTCAACAGGGAGGTCAATCCCGGCACGACGGGAACGATCACCGGCCTGACCGGGCTCCGGCAGGGCAGGGGGCTGGATATCATTCCGACCGTGGTGATGTCCGGCTCCCGCAGCTACGATTCAGGCGCAAGCAACTCCGCCACGGAGCCGGCACTGGACGTTTTCTACAACTTCACGCCTTCGTTAAGCGGCGTGCTGACGATGAATACCGACTTTTCCTCCACGGAAGTCGATGACCGTCGGATCAACCTGACCCGCTTTTCGCTGTTCTTCCCCGAGAAGCGGGACTTCTTCCTGCAGGATGTGGACATTTTCTCCTTCGGCGGACTGCGACGAAACGGCATCCCGTTCCATTCTCGCCGGATCGGTCTGGGCAGGAGGGGTCAACCCGTGGACCTGGATCTCGGCGCAAAGGTGACCGGACGGGTGGGGCGCTGGAACATTGGCGTACTTGACATCCAGCAGGATGAATTCCAGGGGGTTGACAGTACCAACCTGTTCGTCGGCCGGCTGTCGGCCAATGTCCTGGCGGAGTCGAGCGTCGGTATGATCGTGACCAACGGCGATCCCCGCAGCAATCTCGACAACTCCCTGTTCGGCATGGATTTCCGCTATCGTAATACACGGCTGCCCGGTGGGCGCACGCTGGAAGGCGAGGCGTGGTACCAGCAGTCGGACACCCAGGGCACGGTCGGCGATCAGAGCGCGTGGGGGTTGCGCCTGTCGGCGCCCAACAGCACCGGGTTGCGGGGCGAGGTCGCCGTGGAGCAGTTCGACGAGCAGTTCAATCCCGCGCTCGGATTCGTGAATCGTCGCGGAATCCAGCGCAGCGAGGTTCAGGTCGGATATGCCAGCTACCCGAACCACCCCTGGATCAGGACCCTGACCCACGGTGCCTCAGTGGAGTCATTCGACAGGCTTTCCGGCGGACTGGAAAGCGAACGCCTGTTCGCCGAGCTGCTTGAACTGGAAACCCGTTCAGGTGATGAATTCAGCCTGAATTTCAACCACAGGCGAGAAGTGCTTTTCGAGGACTTCGAAGTGGTGGACGGAACGGTGATCCCTGTCGGCGACTATGAATACAGCGGCTTCCAGGTCCAGATATCCGGAGCATCGGAACGCGTTCTGGCGCCCGGTTTCGATTACTACAAGGGGGAATTCTTCAACGGCGACCGGGTGGAAATGTCGGCGGAACTGGAGTGGCGCCCGAATCGGCGTCTGAACATGGGGCTGGAGTACGAATACAACGACATCGAACTGCCCGGTGGCCATTTCGTGACTCGATTGATGGCCGTCACCGCAAACGTCGCCTTCAACGTTCGCTGGTCGTGGCTCAATCTCGTCCAGTACGACAACGAATCCGAGTCCGTGGGCATCAACAGCCGGCTGCGCTGGAATCCCCGCGCCGGGCAGGACCTGTACATTGTCATCAACCACGGCTATTCGGCTGAAGAATCGTTCTCCAGGTTGCGCTCAGAACAATCCCAGTACGCGGTGAAATACGCCCATACGTTCCGATTCTAGATACTGGGTCCCGTCCACCACCAT
>VYEH01000285.1:0-5980 GCA_009843005.1 Pseudomonadota bacterium
GTCATGGATACCGCTCGAACCCGGCGTGAGGTCCCCAGATGTACGGCCTCGCTGATTTCCCCGGCCGAAAGGTAAGTGACACGGGCTTCGCCGCGCGAGTGGGCCTCGCGCTTTTGCCGCCGCCGGTCTTCGACCGCCTTTTCGATAAAGGTCAATACGAGCACACCCGTTTCCACTGCAACACCGGCCAGAGCGATAAACCCGACCGCAACCGCCACCGATATGTTGAACCCCAACCAATGCACGGCCCAGAAGCCGCCGACCAGCGCGAACGGTACGGACAGCATGACCGTCAACGGCGCCAACACCGTGCGAAAATTCAGATACAGGAGCAGGAACATCAGAAACAGGGTCAGCGGAATGACGATGCGGAGCCTGGCGGTGGCCCGCTCCATATACTCGTACTGACCCGACCAGGTCAGGGCATAACCCGGTGGAATCCTTAGCTGCTCTGCCAGGAACTCCCTGGCACGGGTAACGTAGCCACCGACGTCGGACGTGGAAATGTCCACGGACACCCACGCATTCGGGCGGGCGCCTTCACTCTTGATCACCGGCGGCCCCCGGCGCAATTCGATGTCCGCGACCTGGCCGAGCGGTATCTGCGCGCCGGTCGGCGTGGGTATCAGCACGCGCTGCAATTGCAGCGGATCGTCGCGTAACTCCCTCGGATAGCGAATATTGACCGGGTAACGTTCCAGCCCTTCGACCGTTTCGGTCACCTGGACTCCCCCAATGGCGGACATGATGACGTCCTGAATGTCCCGCACCGTCAGGCCATAGCGGGCGGCTTCCTGGCGCCTGATATCGAAATCCAGAAAGTAACCGCCCGCTGCCCGGTCGCCGAAGGCCGAGAGGGTATCGGGGAGCATCGTCATGATCTGCTCGACTTCGAGCGCCAGACGCTGCAGCTCTTCCAGATCCGGCCCGCTGATCTTGATCCCCACCGGTGTGCGGATGCCCGTGGACAGCATGTCGATTCGGGTCCTGATGGGCATGGTCCAGGTATTGGCCAGCCCCGGAAACCGGATAGCGGCGTCCATCTCCCCCATCAGGTCCGACGTGGTCTTGCGTGGGTCCGGCCATTCCTGCCGCGGTTTCAGGCGCACGACCGTCTCGATCATGGACAGCGGCGCCGGGTCCGTGGCCGTTTCGGCCCGGCCGATCTTGCCGAAGACCGATTCCACCTCCGGGAACGTGGTCAGAATCTTGTCCGTCTGTTGCAGCAGTTCCTCTGCCTTGGTGATCGAGACACCCGGAAAGGTCGTCGGCATGTAGAGTATGTCCCCCTCATCGAGCGGCGGCATGAACTCGGTCCCGAGCTGCGACAGCGGGTAGTAGACGGTGGCCAGAATGCCCGCGGCAACGACCAGGGTCACCGCACGCCAGCGCAGGAAACCGCGCAGAACCGGCGCATGGACGGCGCGCAGCAGGCGAGTGATCGGATTGGCGGACTCCGCGCGGATTCGGCCTCGCACCAGCAGCCCGATCAGCAACGGTACGACGGTGACGGCAAGCACCGCGGCGCCCGCCATGGAGTAACTGCTCGTGAAAGCCAGGGGCTTGAAGAGCCTGCCCTCCTGTGCTTCGAGCGTGAAGATCGCGAAATAGGAGACGACGATGACCAGCAGCGAGAAGAACAACGCCGGACCCACCTCCTGGGCGGACGCGACGACGGTTTGCCAGCGCTCCCTCGCGGACAGCGGCGAGGATTTTTCGGCGCCGGCCTGCGCCAGCCGCTTGTGCGCGTTCTCGATCAGCACGATCGGGCCGTCTACCATGGCGCCGATGGCGATGGCAATGCCGCCCAGCGACATGATGTTCGCGTTGATGCCCTGGATTCGCATCAGGATGAAGGCCAGCAGGATGCCTATCGGCAGGGTAATGACGACCACCAGCGCAGATCGCAGGTGCAGGAGAAACACCGCGCACACCAGCGTCACCAGCGCTATCTCGATCAGGAGCGTATTGGAAAGGTTGGAGACGGCGCTTTCGATCAGCATTCCCCGGTCGTAAACGGGTACGATCTCCACGCCCGCCGGCAATCCGGGTTTCAGTTCCTCCAGGCGTTCGCGGACCCGTTCGATCGTTTCAAGGGCATTCTCGCCGTAGCGCATTACGACGATTCCGCCCGCCACTTCGCCTTCGCCGTTGAGTTCGGCCACCCCCCTGCGCAACTCCGGTCCGGTCTGTACCTGCGCGATGTCGCGGATCCGGATCGGGGTCCCCTGTTCATCCACGCTCACGGCGACCTGTTCGATATCTTCGATCGACTGGATGTAACCCAACCCCCGGACCATGTATTCGGTCTCCGACATTTCGACCAGGCGGCCGCCCACGTCTCCGTTGGAGCGCATGATGGCTTCCCGGACCCTGGAAATGGGTATGTTGTAGGCGAGTAGAGCGTTGGGATCCACAACCACCTGGTACTGCTTCACGTAACCGCCGATCGAGGCCACTTCGGCGACGCCCGGGACGGTCTGCAACGGGTACCGCAGATACCAGTCCTGGATGCTGCGCAACTCGGAGAGATCCAGTTGGCCGCTTCGATCCACCAGGGCGTATTCATAGATCCACCCAACGCCGGTCGCGTCGGGACCCAGAGTGGGCGTGACTCCATCCGGCAAGCGGTTGCTGACGTAGTTGAGGTATTCCAGAACGCGTGAACGCGCCCAGTACATATCGGTGCCGTCGTCGAAGATAATGTATACAAAGGAAAACCCGAAGAACGAGAAACCGCGGACGACGTTCGCGTACGGTACCGCCAGCATGGCGGTGGTCAGTGGATAGGTCACCTGGTCTTCCACCACCTGGGGAGCCTGGCCCGGATATTCGGTGAATACGATCACCTGGACGTCCAACAGATCGGGAATCGCATCCAGAGGTGTGTCACGGAGCGCAAGAATGCCCGCGACGACAACCACCACCGCGAGAACGGCGGCGAGCAGCCGGTTCTCCATGCAGATGGCGATGATCCGCTCAATCATTCTGCGCCTCCAGCATCTTCGCCGCGGCTTCCCGGAGCTTCGATTCCGAATCGATCAGGAACTGGGCGGAAACCACGACCTGTTCGCCGGCTTCGATCCCTTCCAGGATCTGCGTCCAGCCTTCGCTGTTGACGCCCGGAAGAACGTCCCGGGGTTCAAACTTGCCGGGTTCGCGAACGACGAAGACCTGTTCGCGAATACCGGAACGAACGACGGCCTGCGAAGGCACCGCGACGGCGTCGATCTGGGGACTGGCCATGATCGTGACATCGGCGAACATGTCCGGCTTGAGCAGCAAGTCGGGATTGTCGAACTCCAGGCGCGCCTTGACGGTCCGCGTCCGGCTTTCCGCGTAGGGGTAGATATAGGTGAGCTGGCCTTCGAAGATTGTACCCGGCGCCGCCGCGACGGTCATTCGGACCCGATCGCCGACCCGCACCCAGGGCAGTTCATCCTCGAAGACATCCACCAGCACCCAGACATGGGACAGATCCGCGACGGTAAAGAGTTCTGTCTGCGGCGTGACGTACTCCCCTTCGCGAGCACCCACATTGACTACGATTCCGTCCGCGGGAGAGTGAATGTGAAGTTGCTCCTGGACCTGGCCGGTCTGCGTCAACTCGAAGATCTGGTGTTCGGGCACGTCCAGCAGCCGCAGGCGCGTCAGCGTCGATTCCACCAGTTCTTCAGCCCCCCGGCGAATGTCGGGAAAGGGGCTTTCACTCAGCGTTTCCCGGTTGCTCAGGGCCAGCAGGTATTCCTGCTGGGTGACCACGAGCTGGGGTGAGTAGATATTCAGCAGAATATGGTCTTCGGCGATCTGTTCGCCGGTGGTTTCCACGTACAGTTCGTCGATCCAGCCGTCGACCTTGGGGTGTAGCCGGGTGATCCGCTGTTCGTCGTACTCCACGCGCCCCAGCGTGTGGATCGTGCGGGTCAACGTCCGCCGTTCGGCAGAGGCGGTGCGCACGCCGATGCTCTGGACCGTCACCGGATCGATCAGCACGGTTCCCGGAGGGCCTGCGGATCCGAAACCCGCATCCCCATAGACAGGAATGTAGTCCATCCCCATTTCGTCCTGGGCGGGAACCGGCGAAGTGATTTCCGGTGTCATCGGATGCCGGTAGAAGATGGGCTCCGGCGTGTCGGGCTCCGGTCCGGCGGACGCCGGGCCGGCGTTCATCGTGCCCGCGGGCATCGCCCCGGTGTTCATCGTGCCCGCCGACATCATGCCGGCGTGCGCCATTTCCATGCGCTGGGCAGCGAACCAATATCCGCCACCGGCGCCGATTACAAGGGCGATCGCGCCGACCAGGGACGCAACAAGGGACAGTCTATTCATAGAGCACCTCCATACCGGCGGACGCGGCGAGCATGGCCAGCGCCGCCTTGGCAGTACCGAGCGCTTCCCAGTAGTTGATCTGGGAGTTGTAGAGCGTGATCTGGCTGTTCACGACATTGAGAAAGTCGACTTCGTTCACGCGGTATCCGGCCAGCATCGACGCAGCCGTCTGCTGAGCCTGGGGGATGATCGCGGTTTCCAGCAGCGTGACCTGCTCCCGGGCGGCCTCGTAGTCGGCGCGATGTCCCGCGATGGCCGCCTGAATGGCGCGAAGCGCATCGTCATAGGCGAATTCGCGCCGGGAGACCTCGTGGCTCTGCTGCTCGATGGCCTTGCGCTGCTTCGAATCGGCGTACAGCGGTACGGTGACGCCGATCATCAGGCTCAGGAAGTCGGGCCGTTCGCCTCGAAACGGGTCATCTCCGCCGCGGAGCCCATACCCCGCTCCGACCGTGAAGTTGGGCCGCAGGTTCAGTTCGGCCAGCCCGAGACGGGCGCGGGCTGCACCCATCAGTGCCTGTTCCGCCGCCAGTGCCGGACGGCCGGCGACCGCGGCCTCGATCAGTTCGGTATCCGCCGGTATATCGGGCAGCAGGGAGTTGCCGGGTTCGGGCGGCAGCGCGATCGACAGGCCGGCCGGTTGGTCGAGCAGTGCGCCCAGGGCAACCTCCGCCCTGGAACGCATGCCATTGAGCCGCAGTTCGCGCTCCAGAAGCCTCGACAATTCGAGCTGAGCCAGCAGCACGTCCTGCTGAAGGCCTTCGCCGACCTCGTACCTGGCCTGGGCGATCTGGATCACGTCCCGCATCAGCCGCGTATTCTGGCCGATGATTTCCAGCGCGCGATCGTGCTGGAACAACCTCCACCACGCGGCGCGGACCTGGCCCGCGAGCTCCAAGCGCACGTCATCGACCCGGGCCAGGCCGGCCGTTGCCTCATATCCTGCCGCGTCGGCCATCAACTGCCGCTTGCCCGGATACGGAATCATCTGGCTGAAGCTCAGTTGAACCTGGGTCATGGGCTCCTGGTGCAGGTTGAAACTGTCCGTCGGCAGGTTCATCGCGTTGAGTCCGAGGACCGGATCGGGAAGCGTGCGGACCTGAGAGGGAACGGCCTGCAACGCCTCGGCGTGGGCTGCTGCCGCGGCCAGATGCGGATTGGCCGCCAGCGCTGTCTCCACCGCCTGATCGAGGGTCAAATGGCCCGTATCGCGCTGTTGGGTGAATCCCTGCGGCGCGACCACGAACAGGGCGCAGGCCATCCACGCATGGAAGCGGCGCCGCGCGCCGCATCGAGACCGGCGATGGCGCCCGGCCCACGCCCGCACAAGGCGACAAGGCGGCCGGCCGTCGGAACGGAACGGAAAAATGGAGCGGGGCACGCGCCCGCGCAAAAACAACATGGCAATCTCCTCTGCTGAAGCCCGAACGGAACGGTCAGCCAGGGATTGCTAATTCAGCCAGGAACAGTACAGGACAGGTAAGGGCGTGGCCGGCGGAGCGGTCGCCGGATAGGCCAGACACGTTTGCGCCTTCAGGGCCGCAAGCCGGTGGGACCCAACCGAAGCGGCCAGGGAGACCTGGACGAGTTTCAGATCGTCCGCGGACTGCGTCTTGGCAGCCCGCAAATCGGCGCTGAAGCGGTCTTCGTC
>VYEH01000285.1:5990-13851 GCA_009843005.1 Pseudomonadota bacterium
GTCATGGCAGCGTTCGATCTCGGGGGGCGGGCAGCGTTCGCAATGATGCTCATGATGCATTCCCGCGTCCATTGCCATGACGCAAGGCTGCCACGCCATGGTCAGCCACACGGCGACGATGGGCGCCGCAAGCCTGCGAATCCAGACATTCTTTCGGCTGCGAATGACGGCGAGCAGGTTCATCGGTTGCAGGTTTCCTGCGCTCAATCTAGTCCAATTGCGGACGCCGCGCAATTTTCGGGAGCACATTATGGAGATGATCCGCGAGTCCGGAAACCCGATCAGCCGCCCCTGGCACGGTCGTGTGCAATGATGTTCAGCATCTTCTCCGTGGCGATGACCGCGGCGGCGGTCTGGTCCGTATCCACCCCAACCGTGGAGAACCGTCGACCGTTGCTGCTGTCGCTCCACTGGATCAGGGTCTCCACCAGGGCCTCGGTGCGTCCCCCGGGCGGGATGCGCACCCGGTAGTCGGCGAGCTGGGGCATGTCGATCCCGTGTGGCGACACGGCCTCCGCGAGCGCCTTCATGAACGCGTCGTAGCCGCCGTCTCCGGTGCCCGACGCCTCGCTGGTGCGACCCTTGAACGAAACGCTCACCGATGCGCTGGGCGGCCTGTCGGACGCGACATCGATCTTGTAGCGCTTGATCCGGACGAGGTGTTCCGCCGGGGTCTTGAGCACGTCCGCGATGATCATCAGCAAGTCTTCCGGAACCACGGTGTGCTTCTTGTCGCCCAGCTCGATAATCCTGTCGAGGACCTTCTTTCGGTTCGCATCGGAGAGCCTGATCCCGAGTTGTGACAGGTTGTGGTCCAGCGATGCCTTTCCGGAAAGCTTCCCCAGCGCATAGCGGCGTTCGCGGCCAAAGCGCTGTGGCGCCAGCCGCGTGGCGTAGAGATCGCCCTTGGCATCGCCGTCGGCGTGTATTCCGGCCGTCTGGGTAAAGACATCGGCGCCGAGAATAGGGGTGTTCGCCGAAATGTTCTTGCCGCTGAAGGTTTCCACCAGTTCGGAAACCGCGGCAAGCCGGGATTCATTGATGTTGGTGCGGAACTCCGTGTGGTCGGCAATGGCCGTGACGATCTCGGCCAGCGACGTATTGCCGGCTCGCTCGCCCAATCCGTTCACGCTGGTGTGGATGCCGGCAGCCCCGGACTGGATCGCCGCGATGGCGTTGGCCGTGGCGAGGCCATAGTCGTTGTGGCCATGGAAGTCGAAAGTCGTATTCGGCCAGGTGACGGTCATCAGGCTGACAAAGCGGCGCACGTCGTCGGGCGACAGTATGCCGAGGGTGTCCGCCAGCAGGACCCGTTCCACGTCCAGCCCCTGCAGCGCATCGACCAGGCGCCTGACGTAGTCGAAGCCGTGCCGGATGCCGTTGGACCAGTCTTCCAGGTAGACGTTGACGCGGACGTCCCGCTCCCGCGCATGGTTCACAGTGTCGACGATCCGCTGGACGTGCTGCTTCGGGGTCATGCCCAATTGCTCTCGGCAGTGTCGCTCCGAGCCCTTCGTCAGGAGGTTGACGACCCGTCCGCCGGCGTTGCGTATCCAGTCCACCGAGCGATCGGCATCACAGAATCCGAGCATCTCTACCCGGCCGATCAGCCCCGCCTCTTCGGCCCACGCCGTGACGCGCTGCGCCCCCTCGAGCTCGCCCCGTGAGGCGCGCGCGGAGACGATTTCGATCCGGTCCACGCCCACGTCGTTGAGCAACATGCGGGCAACATGGAGCTTCTCCGACGGCGTATAGGCGATCCCCGGCGTCTGCTCACCGTCCCGGAGCGTCGTATCCATGACGGATATGGATTTTGCGGTATCGCCGTTCATTGTCCTGCCTGAGAATCTCGCCAAGACAAGTCGTTCCCTTCCGCCTCCAGTTGCAGCCAATACAATCCGCGGGCCGATTGCGCGGATTCTACCAGCCGTCGGCCACCATGGTATGTCTGGCTTTGACTTCGTTGAGTACGATGGATGTGGATACATCCTTTACGGCCGGCAGGTTCAGCAATTCAGCTTCAAGGAACGAACCGAGGGATCCCAGATCTGCGGCAACGACCTGCAGCATGAAGTCCACTGTGCCGGTGAGAGTGTGGCACGCCTGGACGCGGGGATGTCCGCGCACCCAACGCCTGAATTCTTCCGCCGATGCGGTGTTCTGGCGGTCGACACTGACGGCCACGAACGCCGTGACGTTGTGCCCGAGCGCCGCCTCGTCGAGGTTCACGGTGAAATTCCGAATGACCCCTTGTGCCACCAGGGACTCCACCCGGCGCTGGCAGGCGCTTGCAGACAGAAATATGCGCTCGGCGAGTTTCGACCAGGTGATGCGGCCGTCTGACTGGAGCTCGGAAAGGATGCGAGCGTCGATCTTGTCCATCTCGATATATTCCTGCACAAATAGACATAATATATCGATAATCCTGCACTAAAACAGCCATTCTTGCTTAATTACGCGGCCACTTTGCGGGGGTTCTTCACTATCCTGTGGGTAGCAGCAGCATGATTGGGAAGGAGATTGCACGATGGCCCACCTTAGAAAGATCGACCACGTCACCTACGCGGTGGAATCCGGCGCGATCGAGCGCTGGGCCTGGTTTCACATCGAAGTGGAGGGCGGTACCCTGATCAAGCGGATCGACGACGCCCGGCCGGGCGATTCCAACAGCAGCATGAAGATCTGGTGCATTGACTACGGCGACTTCGGCATCGCCCTGATCGAAGGCATCGATCGGGCGGAAAAGTCCCAGGTGACTTCCTTCGTGGAGAGACACGGAGACCATGCCTGCCAGCATGTCGCCTACGACTGCCATGACCTGGATGCCTTTGTCGAGCATATGAAGTCCATGGGCGGGCATCCGCGCGGCGGCGTCCTGGTACAGGACGACGGCTTCGGGATTCTCAAGCAGATGTTCGCCAAGGGGTACGCCTCCGGGCATGCCGGAGAAGCCACGTTTCCGGAGTATTGCGAACGGCCGAGGAATGCGAGCGAGGCCCGGCGCGTGGAGATCACGTTCTCCAATCGCGCCGGCGGCGAGTTCTACCGCCAGGTTCAGGACGCCATCGACGAGGGCGATACCGGGCCTTTCATCGACTTCAGCCGCATGCCGCACGACTGGAAGGTGCCGGCCGAACAGCCCAAGGGTGGGCCGGACCTGGTACTGAAATCGGCCTGACGACTTGAGCGGGCGCACGGCTTGCGTCTAACCTGTCCGGCCAATGAAGCGATCACTGGTATTTCCGGCCGCGCTGCTGTGTTCATCAATAGCGCCTGGCCATCACTCCGCGGGCGTGTACTTCGACGTGGATTCGGTGATCGAGTTGTCCGGCGAGGTCACCCGCGTCGTCTGGCGCAACCCCCACGTGTATTTCACGGTACAGGGGGAGGATGCGGAACTCTGGAGCGTGGAAAGCAATTCCGTGAGCATCCTGCGGCGGATGGGCCTGACCGAAGGCATGGTGAACGCCGGCGACCGCGTACAGATCGCGGGCTGGCCCGGGCGGCAACGGGAAAACCGCCTGTTCGCGCTGAACATGCTGCTCCCGGACGACGTGGAGCTGATCCTGTGGCCGGGCGTCACCGCACGCTGGTCCGCGGATCCTCTGGGCGCCACCGGGGCCATGGCCACCGACGGCGACAGTTCCCCTTCGTCCATCGGCATCGGGAACGATATTTTCCGCGTGTGGAGTTCCAACATGGCCAATCCGGCCAGCTTTCCGCTGTTTCCGGACGTAGCGGGCGCCGCTCCGGATTACCCGTTGACAGAAGCCGCGCAGACGACCAGGGCCACCTGGAACCCGGCGGAGGACAATCCGTACCTGACGTGTGACCCGATCGGCATGCCGCGTATCATGGGCCAGCCCTACCCCATGGAATTCATCGACGAGGGCGAACGGATCGTGCTGCGCATCGAGTTATACGATGCGGTCCGGACGATTCACATGACCGGCGAGGAACCCGACGCCGATTCATCACCTCTGACACCGCAGGGCCACTCGCGGGGAACCTGGGAAGGCAGTACGCTGGTCGTGCGCACGAATCGGCTGGGCTGGCCGTACTTCGACCAGTCCGGCATCCCGCAGAGCCCGGAGGCCGAGTTGCTGGAGCGCTTTGCGCCGAGCGCGGACGGCTCACGTCTGGAATACACCCTGACGGTCACCGACCCTGCCACCTTCACCGAACCGGTCACGCTCGAAAAGTACTGGACGTGGCGGCCGGATGCCGAGGTGCGGCCGTTTGAGTGCAATACCGAGTACCGTCCCTGAAGCAGCAGCAGACGCCGCGCGCAGTTATCGGGCAATCAGCCACCAGACGAGGGAGGCGACGATGACCACCGTCACGGCCACCCACGCCAGTTCCTTGCGTACGGCCGAACGGGGCGGCTCGACCCTTTCCGCGTGTTCGTCGATGACGCCGGTCAAGCGGCCGAAAAATTGATCGGCGATCTTGCGGGTCGCGCCAACCACGAGTCTGGAGCCGATCTGTGCGAGACGCCCGCCGACCTGAAAGTCCGCGGAATAACTCAGAATGGTTTCGTCACCCTCCTCCCTCAGCGTCACGTCGGCGGCGCCCCGGCCGAATCCGACCGCGCCGGCCTTGCCCTCACCTTGGAGGCGATAGCTCTCCGGGGGGGTCGCATTGAGGATGCGAAGTTCGCTCTTGAACGTCGCCTTTACCGGGCCGATCGCGGTCTTCACTGTCGCCCGGTAGTGGTCGTCCGCCAACTGTTCGAAAGATTCGCAACCCGGAATGCACTGCTGCAGGATTTCCGGGTCCAGCAGAGCGTTCCAGACAGTCTGCCGGCTTACCGATAATCGATACTCGCCCGATACGTCCATTGGTGATCCCCTTGTACACTCGGCCGAAGTCGCGCCGGCACTGTGGTGAGTTTCGTCCGCTGAGCCGACAACCCGTACGAGACCCCGAATATCTGGTCGACCGCTGTCATCGTCCTCTATTGTAAATGCTTGCTGGTGCGCTCGGGTCCGGCATCCGGCACAATCCCCACGGAGTTTTCAGGAGTCAATGGAATGAGTACTACGAGTGGCGGTGTCAGCTATGCCCTGGGCCAACAGAAAATGGCGCCGCTGCAGGTCCGGGTCGTCATCATCTGCTGGATTCTGAATACTCTGGACGGATTCGACCTGTTCGTCATTGCCTTCGCCGCCCCGGGCGTTCGGAACGAGTGGGGCGTGTCGCCGGAGCAACTCGGACTCCTATTCAGTTCGGGCGTCGCCGGCATGACGGTGGCCTCGTTCCTGTTGGCGCCGCTGGCGGATGTCTTCGGGCGGCGAAACACCGTGATTGCGTTCCTGATGCTGATCACCGCCGGCCTGTTCCTTACAGCCGCGGCGCCGACGCTGACCCTGGCGATCGCCGCCCGGTTCGTCACGGGCCTGGGAATCGGAGCGATTCTTGCGAGTCTCAATACCATGGTCGCGGAGTATTCATCGGAGGAGCGGCGCAACTTCGCGCTGAGCTTCATGCATTTTGGATTCCCGGCCGGCATCATCATTGCAGGTCTCGTTGCCGTCGGCGTCATCGGCGCGTACGGCTGGCGTTCTATCTTCGTGTTTGCGGGAACGGCGGCGGCGATCATGATTCCGATCGTCTACGCCGGTCTGCCGGAATCGGTGGACTTCCTCCTCAACAAGCAGCCACGAAACGCATTGGAGCGAGCCAACAGGATACTGACCCGGGTCGGCCGGCCTGCGCTCACGGCCCTGCCGGAAAGACCGCAGGTCGAAGAGAAGATCCGGTTCACCCAAGTATTCGCACCTGAAACCCGCATCTCGACCTTCGCGATCTGGGGCGGATTCTTCTGCGCTTTCGGAACCCTGTTCTTCTTCCAGAGCTGGCTGCCCACCATCATCACCGGCGCGGGGCTGGCGCTCGCGGAAGGCTTCTCCGTGAACGTCCTGTTTGGCGTCGGCGGGGGCGTGGGCATGCTTCTGCTGGGCCATTTCTCCACTCAGCTCGGCCTGCTGAGGGTGATCAAGTGGTATTTCTTCGGCTGCATGCTGGCCATCATCCTGCTGTCGTTCGCAGGAACCGAGCTCAACCTGATCATCGTGCTGGCCACGGCGATCGGATTCTTCGTCTACGGCTGCATCGCGGGGCTCTTCGCCACTGCGGCGCGCGTCTACCCGGCCAACGTCCGCACCACCGGCGTGGGCTGGGCCATCGGCATCGGCCGGATCGGCTCGACGGTCAGTCCCGCATTCGCGGGTCTGTTGTTTGCCGCGGGTTGGGCGACCGCCGGGGTCTACTGGATCTACGCCGTGCCGCAGGTCATCGGGCTGGTGTTGATGCTGTTGGTCGTGCTGCCCGGCATCAAGGCAGCAAGCGACGCGTAATCGAGCAAACGCGGACGCAGCTTCTTCAGATTCTGCTCGCGCAGCGACGCCGACGCGCAATCACCTCCTGGCACGGGCTCGCTCGATCAATTCCCACACCCTGGCCGACGTGGCGGGCATGGGCACTTCCTCGGTCCCAAGGGGCGCCAGCGCGTCGTGCAGGGCATTGAAGAAGGCTCCCAGCGCCGGCGTGGTGCCGCCCTCCCCTCCGCCCTTCACGCCGAGCGGATTGCTCGCGGCCGCGGTGGGGTTGGATCCGAGATCGAAACTAGGCAGATCGCCGGCCCGCGGCACGCAGTAGTCCATGAAGCTCCCCGACAGAATCTGCGCACCAGACTCTTCGTAGACGAAGTCCTCGCACATTGCCTGCCCGATACCCTGCGCGATTCCGCCATGCCCCTGCCCCTCCACGATCATCGGGTTGATTTCCAGGCCCGCATCGTGGATGAGCGCGTGGCGCACCAGATCGACCTCGCCGGTTTCCGGATCCACCTCCACTTCCGAACAGGCGCAACCGTTGGGAAACGCGGGTAACCGATCATGAATCGCCTCCCTTACGGTCAGCTTTGCGGCTTCATGACCGGGCACGTCACCGGCCTCCAGGAGAGCGGCGATTTCGAACAGGCCGATGTGCCCGGTTTGCCCCCCATGGAAACCGCCGTCCAGGAACGATACTTCCTCTTCCGCTACGCCCAGAACGCGGGCAGCGAGCGCCGTGGCCCGGGCCACGAGTGACGCTGCGGCATTGACCATGAGCGTTCCCACCAGCCGCATGGAGCGGTCCGAGTGGGCTCCGCCGCCCATTCCGGTGAGATCGGTGTCCCCGGTAAGGAGATCGACGCTGTCAAACGGTACGCCCAACCGGTCCGCCAGAACCTGTGCGAACACAGTCTCGTGGCCCATCCCCATCGACTGGGTACCGACTGTCAGTTCGACTCGACCATTCCCGGTCACCGTCAAGTCCGCCGTTTCATGCGGGAATCCAACCGGTATCTCCATGAAGTTGGCGAGCCCGATGCCGCGCAGACGACCGGCGGATTCCGCCTTCTCGCAGCGTTTGTCGAATCCCTGCCAGTCCGCCAGTTCCATGACCATGTCCATGTTCTTTTCGAACTCGCCGGAGTCGATACTGAGCCCGGTCGTGCCGCTGTAGGGCAATGCGTCCACCGGTATCAGGTTGCGCCGCCTGAGCTCGATTCGGTCAATTCCCTGTTCCCGGGCGTAGATATCCATCAGCCGCTCGATGGCGTAGATCATCTCCGGCCGACCCGCGCCGCGATACGGACCGGTCGGGACCGTGTTGGTCAGCACTCCGCGAACCCGCGCGCGGGCCACCGGCACGTGGTACATGGAGGTACACAGTCGAGCGGCATTCTGCACCGGCGCGTAGGAAACCGGCGCAGCGCCGATATTGGCCAGAAAATCCATTTTCACGCCGGCAAATCGGTGTTGGTCATCGAATGCAAGCGCAAGCCGGAGAATGTTGTCGCGGCCCTGGGTAT
>VYEH01000285.1:13861-14807 GCA_009843005.1 Pseudomonadota bacterium
CCTGGGTATCGCTCACGAATGCCTCGCCGCGGGTCGAGGTCCACTTGACCGAACGTCCCGTGCGCCGGGCGGCCCAGGTCAGCAAGGCGAAGTCCGGGTAGAGAAAATTGCGCGGACCGAAACCGCCGCCGACATCCTCGGATACGACCCTCACCTTGTCGGCCGATTCGCCGAACACCCTCATCAGGCCGTTCTTCAGCCGAATCGACCCCTGGCTTCCAGCGTAGAGGAAGTAACGGCCCGTGTCAGAATCGTATTCGCCTCTTCCGCTCCGGGGTTCCATCTGGCACCCCGCAATACGATTATTTGTGAACGAGCACTCGATCGCGTGCGCCGCCTGAGCGAACGCGGCCTCGACGGCGGATTCCTCGTCCCACATGAGCGTATCCAGGCACACGTTGCCGGGAGCGCCGTCCCAGATCCGGCACGCATTCTCCGCCAGAGCCGACTCGATGGTCGATGCCGCCGGCAGTTCGTCATAGTCGACCATGACCCGTTCAACGGCGTCTTTCGCAGCATCCACCGACTCTGCCACCACGATCGCGACCGGTTCGCCGACGTGGCGCACCTTGTCGGTTGCTATCACGGGTTGGCCGTCATCGAATACGAAGCCGCCGCGGTCGGCAAAGGTCTTGGTGCCTGGATCGCAGCCGTCCGCCGGATCGGCGACATGAAAGATATTGGCATGGCCGTCCGCCCTCCAGTCCGCTCCTGTGAGGATCGCGACAACACCGGGCGATTGCAGCGCATCGGTGGTGTCTATCCCGACTATCGCGGCATGGGCATAGGGCGAACGGACAAACTGCGCGTAACACTGCCCCGCCACGTTGACATCGTCGCTGAACCGCCCCTGGCCGGTCAGCAGGCGCTCGTCTTCCCGTCGCGGGAGCCGTCGCCCAATCATCCGCGAGCTTGATCCGTCGCGCATTAGTTTTTAAGTTTCAGT
>VYEH01000199.1:0-526 GCA_009843005.1 Pseudomonadota bacterium
GGCGTATTCGCAGCCGTCCACTTCCTTGCCCTGCCGGCCGTGGACCTGCCCAGATCCGCCCGCAAGAAGAACCTGAACGCCTTCAACGCCGTCGCCCGGTTCGGACGCGATCCTGTTCTGGAACGCACCCAGTCCGGCCTCGCAAGAACCAAAGCGGCCAAAAAAGCCTCCGGGACGGGCATCTGCCCTGTCCGCCGGTCAGCAGGACCTGTTGAAGGCACAGTCAAGGCTGTAAAGGCATCGCAGAATTCATCCCCGTCTCTTTACCCAATCCCACGGCTTCCCTTGGAAACCTGATTTGGCCAGAGACGTGATCCAGCTCTCAAATGATCCAATTACGGGCTCGCTTCGCACTCGCCTATAGTTTCTGCCCGAGCAAAGCATCTGCGCATTGCCTCCATCATGAAACCGGGTTGGGAGTTGCGGACCTTCCGCTCCAAAATAGACAAAATCGTCACTCACGAGAATCCGTTTCACGCCAGTGTCTCGCCCAACATGATCGTCCCGGCGGGAGCCGTCCTCGTGA
>VYEH01000199.1:536-2659 GCA_009843005.1 Pseudomonadota bacterium
AGTTGCCGCCAGCAGTCTTGACCAAGCGGCTCGTAGATGTTGTCTCCCGACGCTGCAACCCAGTTGTAGAACAGATTTGCTTTCTTTTTTTCGAATCGGGGGTCGTTCCAGTACTCCGCCGTAGAAATTATCTCGGTGACCCTCATGGCATAGACCAAGTGCCTTCCACGCCGAACGCCCCTCGCGTTGCTTCCGGTCCCAACCACCCAATCGCCGACTTGGGCATGCTTGCGGATTCCCGGTTTGCACGTAGCGAGCGTACAATAGCCGTGAAACGGATTCGGAGCGAACCCGCTGTCATAGCAAACCACGTAGGAAAACAGGCTGCGCGGCATCTGGTCAGTTGCACGGATGTCGCGTTATGGGGACCGGTTTGACCACCGGTGCACCATCGGGGCCATATGGACCTTCGATGTCTCCGTTGATCGCGTCCACAATATTCTCGCCATTCCATCCTACAATGGCATTGTGAAACTCCTCCAGGGCCTCAGGCACTTCGCATCCCTTGGAACCTAGCTCCCACACTCCGACGATTGTCTTGCCTTGCTTGTAAGCATACTCAATCTCCCAGTTCACCCAATCGCTGTCCTTCGTATCTTGGGTAATGTAGACGACAAGCGTACTACATGCGTCGATGCGTGGAGCGAGGATTTCGTTCTTGATGTAGTCAGGAGATTTTGCATTGTTCTCCTTGTCGGAAGTAATCGAATAGTTTCGAGCTTCCATTCCGTGCTTTTCGAGCAGGCTCATCAAATCGGGAAGACCAGCGTCATCCAGATGTATGTGACTGACGAACACGTTTTTTATCGTTGACATCTTAAGCTCCTCATCTGGTCATACGGGCGCTGGTGTTATCGTTCGCATGTCATGCCCCATTTGCGTTTAGAGCATCAGCATACGGTACCGACTATAAGCGTGATGAGCCATGCGCCGGAAATAACAAGAAACGCCCCTGGCATCAGCAATCCGGACCACTTCCTTCTAACGACACGCAGCTCATTGAACTTTTCGTCTTCACGCTTTCAAAAGTCAAACGGCAGCCTGGATTCCAATTCCAGCAGAACCGCGTGCTTGGCGGACAGCCGTCCGGTTGCAGAATGAAGCGACATCATCCAAGACAAAGATATGGCAATTCCAAGAACAGGCAGCACCCACATCGTGTCGGAGTCCGGCGCCACACGGTGAATTAGCACTGAGCCCGCGACGACCGCCGTGACCATGCCCGAGTAGAGCTTGTTCAAGCTTTCTCTCGAAGCAGCTGCTTGTTCCGCGAGTTCGGCATGAATCTTGTAGATGCCGAACAACGTTGCGGCCTCGTTTTTTTCCTCGGTCATCGGGGACCCGGGATTCTTCGCGCCATGGCTTTCATGTCACTGGCGTAGTTCAAGCGCTGTTCGCTTGCCACCTCGACAAACGCCCTACGGAACGTGGGCCTATGTGTTGCCTTCTTGCTCTTGATGGCCTCGCACCATGAGCGTATCCCCTCGCGGTCCTTCACATGTGGCCACGCTGCAAGAAACGACGGCAGAGCCACCTGCGGGTCTCCGTATGTGGACAAATACTTCTTCATGTCCCAAGCGACACCAATTTGGAACGGAACCCACCACGACTTGCTTGTCGCGTTCGTCACGATGGCCAGCAAGCAGTATGAACGGCAAATCGCTCCCTGAAACTACGACGCCATTTGCGTACCGACGTGATTGAACGCCAGATTGTCTGAATCTACCCACGCCGACAGCCCGAGACTCCGGATCCATTTCGCCACCTCTTCGGCGAGGACATCGTCCCTGGAAGTGTGCGAGACGAAGACATCCCACGTCAGATCTCGTGCCCCTGCCTCTTCGAGCGTCAAAAATTCGGTTCTCGCAGCCGAGAAATACCGTGCCATAGTCCACGCGTTCTCCTCTGATCCCGAGGTCGCGGAGCCGCGACCGGACATTCCACCTCATTCGATCCGAATAGGGCATGGAACCTTGTAGCAACGGACAATTGGGGGTGAGGACCCTTGATTCGCCAAGCGTCGCAGGCTACCGCGTCGACGGCTTGACGATTTTTCCTTGATTGTCCATGACGCCGATGGTCGAGTCCTCGTACCGATCCAGCGCCTGCTCTACCGCCTTTTG
>VYEH01000460.1 GCA_009843005.1 Pseudomonadota bacterium
CGAGCAGCCACCCGTACGCCACGTGGCGGTCATCACCGATACTTTCCGGCAACTCAACAAGAGCATGCACGGCGACGACCCGGCCGCCTACCGGATCCCGGAAAGCCAGGAGCTGACGGCGCAATACCTGTTGCTCTACGAGCTCTCGCTTCCGCAGGGTCTGGACGTGAACAACCAGATCGACAGGTCCAGAACGTCCACGCGTGTGTCGATATCCGCCGAAACGCTGTATTCCGCAGACCTGCTTGAGCTGAACGCGCGTGCCGAAGCCTGGCTTGCGGCGAACGCGCCGAGGGTGGACGACATCAACAGCACAGGTCCCGCGACGCTCTTTGCCTACATCGGGCAACGCAACATCCAGGCCATGCTGCTCGGTACCCTGGTCGTGCTCGTGGCCATTTCCGCCATTCTTCTGGTCACCCTTCGCTCACTGCGGGTGGGCCTGATCAGCATCGTTCCCAACCTGATACCGGCGGTGCTCGGCTTCGGCGTCTGGGGCCTGACGGTTCAGCAGGTGAGCCTCTCGCTGTCTGTCGTCGTGGCCATGACCGTAGGCATTGTCGTGGACGACACGGTACATTTCCTGAGCAAGTACCTCCGTGCCCGGCGCGAGTACGGCCACGACCCTGAAGACGCGATACATTACGCCTTCGACACGGCCGGCCGGGCCCTGGTCACAACGACCGTCGTGCTCGTGGCGGGTTTCCTGATATTCGCGTTCTCTCCATTGATCCCCACGGCACAGGTTGGAATCCTGACTGCGATGATCATCGGCTTTGCGCTCATTGCCGACCTGACGCTCCTTCCGGCGCTGTTGACGACGGTGGATCGGGGTTCCCCGGGGCGGGCCAGCAGCCCGGTTTGACCCGCACTCTGATTGCCATTGACTATCGGCAACCCGGCTTTCCGAGCCTTTCCCGGCGCTGATTGCATATAATCCCCTGAATCTCAGCATAATTGGTATTAATGTATCTCTTGCTTGATCCCTGCGAGGCAGCTACTCACGATCGTGTTCAATAACCCATTTGACTCATTTCACAACACGGTGGCCGAAGCCAAGGAAGAGCGAGAGCAGCTCGACCGGCTGCTGACGGTTTCCACACCGCGGGAGCGTCTTCTGGTCTGGAGCATCGCCGTGTTGTTGATCCTTCTCGCGGCATGGCTCTTCCTCGGCAGTGTGACCCGCAGCCTTGCGGTTGACGGCGTGCTGGTCGAGCCTGGCGCAGACCCGAATCAGGGCAGCCGGTCGGTCCAGGCCCTGGTCTGGGTCGAGAGCGATGTCGCGATGGATATCCGATCCGGCATGCCTGCAATCATTGAGCTGACCACAGCGGATGGAGGAGCAGACGTACTCGAGGGTGAGGTCTTTGCCGTTGCCGCTGTACCCTTGTCCGAGGATCTGGCGGAGTTCGAATCCACGGTGCGGATGTTCGTGCACCGCGTCGATATCACGCTCTATGAGGACCTCGATCCCGCGGCCATTGCCAGTAACGAATGCCGGATTGTCATCCAGCTCGGCAGGCAGCCTCCCATCGCGCTCTTCGGTATGAGGCGATCGTAGGATGCCGTCGCGCGCCTCTGGAGGTGCGAGCGCCAAGGCCGCTTCGGACCCGTCGAAACAAAGGATCAGCACACCGATTCTGCTGCAGATGCATGCGACGGAATGCGGCGCCGCCTGCCTCGGCAGCGTACTGGGTTATTTCGGGCGGTGGGTGCCGCTGACCGAATTGCGCGAAAAATGCGAGGTCAGCCGGGACGGCAGCAGCGCGGCGAGCATCCTGCGCGCCTCCAGACACTACGGTCTCGAATGCCGGGGGCTCAGCGTACGAGCCCATCAGTTGAAGATGCTGCCCTTGCCCCTGATCCTGTTCTGGCAATTCAGCCATTTCGTCGTCCTCGAAGGGTTCGACGACCGCTATTTCTACCTCAATGATCCGGCCACGGGTCGGCGCAGGCTCTCCATCGAAGAGTTCAACCAGGGTTACAGCAGTATCGCGCTGAAATTCAAGCGCGGCGATGATTTCGAGCCCGGCGGCGACCGGCCCAGCCTGTTCAGGCAACTAGGTACCCTGCTCGCCGGATCGTGGAGCGTGCTGACCGGGGTGATTGCCTCCGGGCTCATGTTGACGCTGCTGGCACTTGTCGTTCCGGTGTCGCTCGGTGTCTTCGTGGACGACGTTCTGCTAAGCCAGGGTCCATGGGGCGGGTTGGTGACCGCCTTGCTTGGCGGTGGAGGCCTGGTGTACGTCCTGTCCCTGCTCAAGCACCGATTCCTCAAACGGCTCGCGGTTCGGGTTTCGGTTATCGGCTACAACCGGGGCCTGTCGAAGATGCTGCGATTGCCGGTGGAATTTTTCGAGCATCGGCTGGTCGGCGATCTGACCGATCGGGTCTCGTCCATCGACCGGATAGCGAAAAACCTGACGGAGCAGTTTCTCGTGCTCCTTATCGACATGGCGATGAGCGCGGTATTGCTCGTTGCGATGCTGGCCTACGATGTTCTGCTCGCTCTGGTCGTGCTGCTGCTGGCGCTCCTGCATGGAACGCTGGCCCACTTCCTCAACGGGTTCCGCGAAGTTCGAAGCCAGGCCATGAGGCGCGAGCAGGGATTGTTGATCGGATTTGGCATGCAGATGCTGAGTCATGCCGACAACCAG
>VYEH01000184.1 GCA_009843005.1 Pseudomonadota bacterium
GCGCAAACCCTCGCTATTCCAGATGAATGCAGTCGAAAACAAGCTAGCAATCGCATCCTTGGACTGTCAAGAATCCTTGCTCGCGATTTCGGCAGGATTTGCCCCGAGCACCGCGGAGGCGACTCAAGTACAATTCGCGGCGTTCCAATCCGCTCCCAATGACTACCGCATTCAACAAGGTCGGGCTCTTCTGGGGCCGCAAGAACAAGCAGGGCTCCGTCTCACTGGCGCAGGAAATCGCTGTGCTGCTCGGCAGCCGCGGGCTGGACGTATTCGTGCCCGGGCACCGCAAGTTGCCGGAGACTTTCGGTACCTGCCAGCGGGTTCCGGCAAGGAAGCTGGCCGCGCACGTGGACCTAATAATCGCCATCGGCGGAGACGGTACCATGCTCGACGCATCCCGCGGCGCGGCCCTGCACGGCGTGCCGTTGCTGGGCGTCAACCGGGGACGGCTGGGCTTCCTGAACGACATCTCTCCCGAGAACCTGTCCACGGCCATCGAAACCCTGCTGCAGGGAGACTACGTGGCCGAGAGCCGCCAGATGCTTGAAGCCCGCATTTTCGGGGGATCGACCGATCGCGGCCCCCTGCTCGCCCTGAACGACGTGGTCCTGAAGACCGTCGATACGGGCCACATGGAGGATTTCATCACCACCGTCGACGGCGACTACGTCAACACCCACGGCGGAGACGGACTCATCGTGGCGACAGCCACCGGATCGACCGCCTACGCATTGTCCTGCGGCGGGCCTATCATCCAACCCGACGTGGACGCCCTGGTCATCGTGCCCATCGCGCCGCATACGCTCTCCGACCGGCCGCTGGTGGTGAAGTCTTCGTCTACGATCCGGGTGACTGCGGATCTTCGGCCGGGCAGCGGCGGCGCACAGGTCACCTGCGACGGTGACACGCTCGGAACCGTGGGCACGGACGAAGTCGTGGAAATAAGGGCAGCCACCGAAACGGTACAATTGCTCCATCCGCGGGGCCAGAACTTCTATCAGCAACTGCGCTCCAAGCTCTATTGGGGACATACAAACCGGCCACCCCGGCGAAAAATCGACATTGATTAGTGTTCAGTACCAAGAGATCCTGTCATTCCAGCCCGGCGACAAGCGCCCGTCGGTTGAATGACAGATGCTCAGTCTGATTACAGTCAGGAATTACGCCGTCATCGACGCGGTCGAAGTGGAATTCGACGCCGGCCTGAGCGTGCTTACCGGCGAGACCGGCGCCGGCAAATCCATTCTCGTGGATGCCCTCGGCCTGGCGCTGGGCGATCGGGCCGACGCCGGCGCAGTACGCAAGGGCTGCACCGAAGCGCAGATCGGCGTGCAGTTCGAATGTCCGCGGGATCACCCGGCGCTGGACTGGCTGACCGAACGCGGACTGGACCGCGACCGGACCTGCCTGTTACGGCGTGTAGTGAGCGCCCGGGGGCGATCCCGTGCGTTCGTCAACAGCCAGCCGGCGACGCTCCAGGACTTGCGCTCCGTGGGGTCGAGGCTGGTGAACATCCACGGCCAGGGCGCTCACCAGGCGCTGCTGCATGCTCCGGCGCAACGCCGCATCGTCGATCACCATGGCGGCCACCTTGAACTTACGGCACAGGTTGCCGCGGCGTTCGGCGACTGGAAATCGTGCGAGAAAGCTTACGAGGCACGGCGGCAGCGAGGTGCGGACCGCGCCTCGGAGCTCGAGCTGCTGCGGTTCCAGGTTCGTGAACTGGAAGACCTCGACTTCCGCAAGGCTGAACTGGAAGCCCTTCAGGAAGAACGCGGGCGGCTTGCCAATGTGGATCGCCTGTCCAACAGCGTCGAAAGCGCGTTGCGCCTCCTGTACGAACGCGACCACGGTTCGGCCCAGGAACTCGTCGCCCGGGCGCAGCGGGAACTGTCCGATGCCGGGGCCCTGGACCCTTCGCTGGGAGATGCCGCAGACTTGCTTGAGGAGGCCGAGATTCAGATCCAGGAAGCCGTTCGCGGGCTGACCGGCTACCGGGACCGGCTGGAACCCGACCCGGAGCGCCTGGATTGGGTGGAGTTGCGGCTTGCCACCATTCGCAGCCTGGCCCTGCGGCACCACGTCGAGGAGGCGGAACTCGGGGACTTGCTCGAAACGCTTCGCTCGCGAATCGATGCGCTGGGGAATGCCGCGGAGTCGCTGGAAGCGGCGCGTCAGCGCGCCCGGCAAGCCCGGGACACCTATTTCGGGTCTGCGGAGGAACTGAGCGCCGCACGCCAGAGTTGCGCCGCGTCCCTGAGTGACGCGGTTGAAACGCAAATGGCGGTTCTCGGCCTTCCCAAAGGACGGTTCCGAGCCGAAATCGGCAAGAAACCGCAAGATCGGGCGGACGCCACCGGCCTCGACCGCATCGAGTTTCAGGTATCGCTGAATCCGGGGCAGGAATTCGGACCGTTGTCCCGTGTGGCTTCCGGCGGCGAACTGTCCCGCATCAGCCTCGCGCTGGAGGTGGTGGCCGCGGGCGCGACGTCCATCCCGACACTGGTTTTCGACGAAGTGGATGCGGGGATCGGCGGGGGCGTGGCGGAGATCGTGGGCCGGCGGCTCGCCGACATCGCCGCACACCGTCAGGTCCTGTGCGTCACTCACCTGGCGCAGGTCGCAAGCCAGGGGCGTCAGCACTACCGTGTAC
>VYEH01000158.1:0-397 GCA_009843005.1 Pseudomonadota bacterium
AAAGTGTTAACCATGTCTCCGGAATAAAATGTAAACCATGTGCCCGGAATGGACCTCTTCAAAACTGGTCGGGGCAGACGGATTTGAACCGCCGACCTCCTGCTCCCAAAGCAGATGCGCTACCAGACTGCGCCATGCCCCGCCCCGTTGGCTCGCCATCTTAAAGGCACGGCCAGACTGCCGCAATTTCACTAAACGCCGCAGGCTACCCGACACGGAGGCGCTCGCATCGCCTGATGTGCGAAAATTCCACGCAGCCCCGCAGGAAACCAACATGACCGCCACCATCATCGATGGCAAAGCTATCGCCGGAGAGATTCAACGTGAGGTTGCCGAGAAGATACGCGCCCGTGTCTCCCGGGGCATGCGTGCGCCCGGCCTGGCCACCGTTCTGGTG
>VYEH01000158.1:407-2656 GCA_009843005.1 Pseudomonadota bacterium
CGCCCATGACCTGGGGGCAAACACGAGCCAGGCCGAGCTACTGGACTTGATCGACGAACTGAATGCTGCGGACAACGTCGACGGGATCCTGGTGCAACTGCCGTTGCCCGAACACGTCGACGAGACAGTGGTCATCGAGCAGATCAACTACACCAAGGACGTTGACGGTTTCCACCCCTACACCGTCGGGCGCCTGAGCCAGCGGATTCCGGTCTTGCGGCCCTGCACGCCCCAGGGAATCATGGTGCTGCTCGAGCGCTCGGGCGTGAAACCATTGGGGCAGAACGTGGTCATCGTCGGCGCCTCCAATCACGTGGGACGCCCCCTGGCGCTGGAGATGCTGCTCGCCGGAGCGACCACCACCGTATGCCACCGCTTCACTACGAACCTGGAGGAACACGTGCGCTCGGCCGATGTGCTCTGCGTCGCGGTCGGCAAGGCGAAGCTCATCCCGGGCGCCTGGATCAAGCGCGGCGCCACGGTGGTCGATATCGGGATCAGCCGGCTGGCCGACGGGCGCCTGTCCGGGGACGTGGACTTCGAGACGGCCAGGGAACGCGCCGGGATGATCACACCCGTGCCGGGTGGGGTCGGCCCGATGACGGTGGCGACCTTGCTGAGCAATACCGTGTACGCTGCGGAATTGCGCTCCGGCTCCTGAACGGCGCGACACCCGGGACCGCGCGCATCGGTTATCATTCGCGAACCGGAGAATTCGATTCGAACCAGACTACTGAAGGTGCGGGTATGAGACTACTTGCATTGTTGATCGGCACCGCGCTGACCGCTGGGCTCGCCCATTCTCAAGAAGAAGAGGCGGAAGTGGTCTCCACGGACCCGAGCGTCAATGTCGTGACCAACGCCGGCAGCTTCGTGATCGAACTCGACGTGGACCGGGCGCCGCTCACGGTCGAGAACTTCCTGGCCTACGCCCGTGAAGGACACTACGACGGCACCATTTTTCACCGCGTGATCCAGGGCTTCGTGGCACAGGCCGGCGGATATACCGGCGACTTCCAGCTCAAGCCGACCGAGAGAATGGTCGTAAACGAGGCCGGCAATGGACTGAGCAATCTCCGCGGTACGGTTGGGCTGGCGCGCACCTCCGACCCGCACTCGGGCAATTCGCAGTTCTACATCAATCTTGTGGATAATCTGGATCTGAATCCGCGGCCGACCCGGTGGGGCTACGCGGTATTCGGGACGGTGGTGGAGGGCATGGAAGTCGTCGATGAGATCGGCCACGTTGCCACCGGCGCCAATGGAGCGTTCGAGCGCAACGTACCGGTGCAGAACATCGTCATCCAACGGGTCGAAGTGATCGGCGAATAGCCCGGGGCCACCGATACGGCATTATCAGGTTGATGCAGCACCAGATTGCGCCGCCCGGGACGCGCTGCTACCGGAACCCCGGATGAACACCCTATTCATTTCCGATCTGCACCTTGACGCGGAACGGCCCGCCGGCATCGCCCGGTTCATTCGCTTCATCGAGCAGGAAACGCCCACGACCGAGGCGCTTTACATACTTGGCGACCTGTTCGAAGCATGGATCGGCGACGACGCCACAGACGCCGAGTACAAACCCGTCATCGGGGCGCTCGCCGACCTGAAGCGCCGCAGCGTGCCGTGCTTCTTCATGCACGGCAATCGGGATTTCCTGATCGGCAAGCGATTCGCCACGGCCACCGGTTGCCGTCTGCTGGGTGACTACGAAGTCATCGAAGTCCCCGGCGACCGCGTGCTGCTCACCCACGGCGACCTGCTGTGCACCGATGACAAGCCCTACATGGCATTGCGCACCGTGGTCAGGGAACCTGCCTGGCAACGCGACTTCCTGGCGAAACCAATCGAAGAACGGCGTGCGTTCGCCGACGATCTTCGCGACAAGAGCCGTGCAGCCGTCGCCGAGAAACCACCCGAGATCATGGACGTCAACCAGCAGACGGTCGAGTCCGTGATGCGCGACCACGGCGTCGATCTCCTGCTGCACGGCCACACCCACCGCCCCGGCATCCACCGCTTCGTCCTGGACGGCTCCAAGGCAACGCGAATCGTACTCGGCGCCTGGTACGAGCAAGGCAGCGCCGTCCGCTGGAATACCGAAGGATTCCAACTGGAAACCCTGACGCTATAGCAATCTGGAGCCCCTGCCCCGATGGGAGTGACGAGGGCGTGCGCGGACAGCCCTTGTGCGCTCAAACTCTCCCCGCCATCCCTGGCGGTGAGAGTATCGACGGCTCCTCGCT
>VYEH01000405.1:0-12351 GCA_009843005.1 Pseudomonadota bacterium
CACCATGGAGGATGCCAGCCGAGCGACCTCATCGACATTGTGGGTCACGTAGAGCACCGGGACGCCGAAATCGCCGGCCAGGCGTTCCACGTAGGGGATGATCTCCGCCTTGCGCCGCACATCGAGCGCCGACAACGGTTCATCCAGCAGCATGACGCGGGGCGCTGTCAGCAGGGCGCGTCCCATCGCGACTCGCTGGATCTCCCCGCCGGACAGAGTATCGGGCTTCCTTCCGAGAAGATCCTTCAGGTCCAGTGCCTGTACGACGGAAGATATGGAGCGTTCCGATGCGGCCCGAACGCCGACTTCCCGACCGCGACCGCCACGACCGCCTTGACCTGCGTGACCGCTGCGACTCTGCCGCCGAGAGCGCTCCGCAGCGAACAGAAGGTTGCCTTCCACGTAAAGGTGCGGTAACAGGCGCCCGTCCTGGAACACGTAGCCGAGGTGCCGCGCGTGCGCCGGCACCATGACCCGGCGGTCCGTGTCCTGCCACAGGTCGCCGCCGAGAGCCACCCGACCCACGGCCCCCTTCTCGAGTCCGGCGACCACGCGCAGCAGGGTCGTCTTGCCCGCACCGCTGGGACCGAAAACCGCAGTGATGCCCTCAAGCTGCAGCGCGGCGTCGAATCGCAGGGAAAAATCGTTTCGCGAAAGCCGTATGTCGATTGCCAGCGTGGACACGGTTCAGACCCTGTTGATGGGCAGGCGGCGGTTGTAGGCGTAGACGCCCAGCAGCACCACGAAGGAGAACACCAGCAATCCCGCCGAGAGTATATGTGCTTGCGCGTAGCTCAGTGTTTCCACATGTTCGTAGATGGCGATGGACACCACCCGGGTTTCGCCGGGGATGTTGCCGCCCACCATTAACACGACGCCGAACTCGCCTAGGGTGTGAGCGAAGCCGAGCACAATGGCGGTAACGATGCCCCGCGTCGCAAGCGGCACGGCAACGCGGAAGAAACTGTCCAGCGGCCTGGCTCCCAGGGTCGCCGCCGCCTCCAGGGGTCCGCGGCCGACGTTCTCGAAAGCGTTCTGCAAGGGTTGCACAGCGAAGGGGAACGAATAGATCACCGACGCGACCACCAACCCCTGGAACGAGAACGTCAGCGCGGTATCCGTGAGCTGCACCCAGAATCGTCCAATGGGTCCCGCGGGACCGAGCAGAATCAACAGGTAGAAGCCGAGCACCGTGGGCGGCAGGACCAGCGGCAGCGCCACCAACGCCTCGACTCCCGGCTTGAACCGCGACCGGGTGAAGGCCAGCCACCAGGCCAGCGGCGTGCCCAGGATCAGCAGCACCACGACCGTCACTGCAGCGAGTTGCAGACTCAGCCAGACCGGTCCCAATTCGATCGCGCCCATCCCTCGATCAAGCCAGCCACCGGCCGGGATGTCAACGAACCGCCGTCACCGCAAGCGGCGTCGACTCGAACATCCGCTCGCCGGAACCCGCGGGCCGCCGGTCGGCGCCATGCTATTCTGCGGCAAATTTTTCGTGCGAGACCTCGTTGAGCAAGCGCCGAATCATAGTCGCCATCACCGGTGCAGCCGGTTCCGTCTACGGCGTGCGCCTGCTGGAAGAGTTGCGCGGCCACGACGACATCGAAACGCACCTGATCGTGTCCCGCGCCGGCTTCCTCAACATCGCTACCGAGCTTGCGATGCGGCGCACCGAACTTGAAGGCCTTGCCGACGTCGTCCACGACAACCGTGACATCGGCGCCACCATCGCCAGCGGTTCCTTCAGGACCGATGGCATGCTGGTGGCGCCGTGCACCATGAAGACCCTGGCCGCCATCTCAATCGGCCTTGCGGACAACCTGGTCTCCCGCGCCGCCGACGTGATCCTGAAGGAGCGCCGCCGCTTGGTCCTGATGGTTCGGGAAACACCCCTGAACCTGGCACATCTACGGAACATGACGGCCGTGACCGAGATGGGCGGCATCATTTTCCCCCCGGCGCCGTCGTTCTACGCCAGTCTCGAAACCCTGGACGACATGGTCAACCAGACCGTCGGCCGAATGCTCGACCTGTTCGACATCGAATCCAACCTGGTACGGCGCTGGCAGGGCGTCAAGGAAACCTAGCCGACCTCACACCACCACCATCCCCCTTATCCCTGCCACGCACTCAACCTCGCGGCAACGAAGCCAAAGAAGACAATGGAGATTCAACCGCCCCCTCGCGGCATCCCCCAGCGAGAATCAGTCCGGCAACGGCGCCCGGCGAATGATATTCAGAAACTCCGCGCGAGTGCGCGGATCGGAGCGGAAGTCCCCCAGCAGACAGCTGGTCATCATGGCCACGCCGGGCTTGTGGATGCCTCGTGTCGTCATGCAATGATGTACGCCCTCCACGACCACACCGACGCCCTTGGGTTTCAGGACGTCGTTGATGCAGTTGGCGATCTGCGCGGTCATGGCCTCCTGTACCTGGAGACGTTTTGCAAAGGTTTCCACCACCCGGGCCAGCTTGCTGATTCCCACCACCTTTCGATCGGGCAGGTAACCCACCTGCACCTTGCCGATGATCGGCGCCAGGTGATGCTCGCAATGGGATTCGAAGCTGATATCCCGCAGCACGATCAACTCGTCGTAGCCGTCGACTTCGCGGAATGTGCGGCGCAGGTACTCGATGGGATCGGTGCGGTAACCGGCGAAATATTCCTCGTAGGCCCTCGCAACCCGGCCGGGCGTTGCACGGAGTCCTTCGCGGTCGGGGTTTTCCCCCAGCCAGCGAAGCAATGTGCGAACTGCCTTTTCGGCTTCTGATCGGCTCGGACGGGACACCTTTGCTCCTGATCGCGCGCGTCAACCGCGCGGGGCATCGCAGTCTAAGGCTGGCCCGCGGCCGGCGCAACACGGCGAAGCAGCGGCGCAAGCAACATCAAGCGGCCGGTTCGCCGCCAGCGATGCCGCACGAGCCGCGCGGATAATCCTGTCGAGAATCATCCGTTGCGCGTCAACGCAGCCGCACAGCCGTCCCCGAAGCCACCAGGAACAGCATGCCCTTGCCGCCGCCGCTGATCTCGTTGTAGTCCAGGTCCACGCCGACGACGGCATTGGCGCCGAGTTCCCCCGCCTTTTGCGCGAGATCTTCGAGGCACGTTTCCCTGGCCTGCTGCAACGCTTTCTGGTGCGTGCCGCTGCGGCCTCCCACCAGATCCCGGAGCCCGCCCAGCACGTCCCGAAAGATGTTGATGCCGAGCACGCATTCCGCGGTGACGATCCCGAGCACTTCGCGGATCTCGCGGCCCGGATAGTCGGGCGTCGTCGTTATATTCGATGTCGGAACTTTCATCGGCATTCTCCAGAATCCTTTTCGGTCGCAATCCGCGCCGGAAGGTAGCACGCTTCCCGATCCCGTGCGCTGCGGGATCTTGTCAAGCCGGGCTTTTGCGGGCCGCGCAACACCGTTGTATGGTGCGCGCGTGATGCGCGCACCCCAACCTCCCTGGCCGCCGGAGCCGGCCGTTTTTCTCGACCTCGACGGCACCCTGATCGAGATTGCCCAGCGCCCGGATGAGGTGAGGCGTTCCGAGCGGCTGAATGCGTTGCTCGCCACCTTGCCGGCGGCCACGAGCAATGCGGTCGCCATCGTCAGCGGCCGTACGGTGACCGACCTGGACAGGTTGCTCGCCCCCCACAGGCTGCCGGTGGCGGGGATTCACGGACTTCAACGGCGGCGCACGGACGGAAAAGTCATTCGCGCCCAGGTAGCACTGGACTGGATGAAAGGTGCGCGCGACACCATGGAACGCTTCGTGGCGACCCACCCCGGGCTCCTGTTGGAGAACAAGGGCGCGAGTCTGGCATTACACTACCGAAGTCGCCCCGAACTGGAGCACGCCGTGCAGCAATTCGTCGCAGAGCTGGATCTTCCGGTGGCTGCCGAACGGCTGCAGGGTCGCAAGGTGATGGAAGTCAAGCCGCGGCAGATGAACAAGGGAACTGCGATCCGGGCCTTCATGTCCGAGCCGCCCTTCACCGGCCGGACACCGGTCTTCGCGGGCGACGACGTGACGGACGAGTCCGGATTCGTCGTGGTCAACGAACTCGGCGGCGTCTCGGTCAAGGTCGGCACAGGCGCCACCGCGGCGAACTGGTCCCTGCCCGGCGTATCCGACGTACTCGATTGGCTGACCGAAGCGGTATCCGGCAAGCAATCATCCACCGGAGTGCCTGCCGCATGAGCACACTGAACCTCGGAATCATCGGCAACTGCCAGGTGGGCGTGCTCGTCGATCCCCTTGCACGGTTCGTCTGGGGCTGCTTCCCGCGCGTGGACAGCGATCCCGCGTTCTGCTCGCTGCTGGGTGGCGAAGGCGAGGCCGAAACGGGATTCTTCGCCGTGGAACTCCTGGACCTCGAGCGCAGCGAACAGGCCTACGACGGCAACACGGCCATCCTGGTAACGACGCTGTACGACAAGTCGGGGGGTCGCGTGCGCATCGAGGATTTCGCGCCGCGCTACGAACAATTCGGCCGTACATTCCGTCCCATCATGATCATGCGCCGGATCACGCCGCTGTCGGGCAGCCCGACCGTGCGCATCCGTCTGCGCCCCGCCGCCGACTACGGCGGCGCTCGCGCCCAGGTCACCTACGGCAGCAATCACATACGCTATGTGGACAGCCGGTTCACCCTGCGGCTGACCACGAACGCGTCATTGACCTCGGTTCTGGAGGAGCACGCCATCGTGCTCGAGGAACCCCTCAGCCTGATCCTCGGCGCGGACGAGACCATCCCCGAACATCCGAACAAGATCAGCCAGGAGATGCTCGAGGAAACCCGGCGATACTGGCATGGCTGGGTGCGTGGCCTCCTGGTGCCCTTCGAGTGGCAGGACGAAGTTATTCGAGCCGCGATCACCCTCAAGCTCTGTACCTACGAAGACACCGGCGCGGTCCTCGCGGCGCTGACCACGTCGATTCCCGAAGCCGCCCACAGCGGCCGTAACTGGGACTACCGTTTCTGCTGGCTGCGGGACAGCTACTACGTGGTCAAGGCGCTCAACCGGCTGGGCGTCACGAAAACCATGGAAGCGTTCCTCGGCTACCTGAACAACATCGTCGGCGAACTGGGAAGCCCGGAACAGCTCCAGCCGGTTTACGGCGTGACCGGGCGGGCACGCCTGGAAGAGCGAACCGTCGAATCGCTTCCCGGGTATAGGGGCATGGGTCCGGTCCGTGTCGGCAACCAGGCCTACCGGCAGATCCAGAACGACGTCTATGGCGCCGTGGTGCTGGCGGCGACCCAGCAGTTCTTCGACCGCCGGCTCGCCCGCCAGGGCGGGCGCCAGGAATTCCAGCGGCTGGAAGCGCTCGGCGGCCGCGCCGTCCACCTTTTCAATCAGCCCGATGCCGGGCTGTGGGAGTACCGGGGCCGGCAGGAAGTGCATACCTACTCCAGCGCCATGTGCTGGGCGGCGTGCGACCGGCTGGCGAGAATCGCCCAACACCTGAATCTGCGCGACCGTGCCGAATACTGGACCGGTGTTGCCGCCAGGCTGCACAAGTCGATCTCCCGAGCGGCCTGGAACGACGAACGGGAGACCTTCATGGGGACCTTCGGCGGCAACACGCTGGATGCAAGCCTGTTGACGCTCGCGGACCTGGGTTTCGTCCGCGCCCAGGACCCGCGATTCGTGGGTACCCTCGAAGCGGTGGAAAGCGAACTGCGCCGGGGCCCGTACATGTTCCGTTACGCCAATCCGGACGACTTCGGGATGCCCGAAACCGCCTTCAACATCTGCACGTTCTGGTACATTGACGCCCTCGCGGCCGTGGGCCGCCGCCGGGAAGCCCGCGAACTTTTCTGCAACATGCTGGACAGGCGCAACGACCTGGGATTGCTCTCGGAAGACCTGGACCCCGATACCGGGGAACTCTGGGGCAACTTTCCCCAGACCTACAGCATGGTGGGTATCGTCAATGGCGCCATGCGCCTGAGCCGCTCATGGGAGGAGGCGTTGTGAGGCGTGGCACACCGGGCCATCGTGCTTCACCCTGGCCCTTCACGGGTAAGTCGACGGCCGACGCGGAGGATCCGTGAAACATGCAGAGTAGATTGATCGCCGTCTCCAACCGCGTGGCCATCCCAACGGCGGGCAAGGTCGCCGGCGGGCTCGCCGTTGGGGTGCTGGCTGCGCTTGCGGAGCAGGGCGGCATCTGGTTCGGCTGGAGCGGCAGGAAGACCGGCCAGGATCCGCGCGATCCCGTTCTTGAAACCCGCGGTCGAATCACCTACGCGACCATTGATCTCAAGAAAGACGATTTCGAGAACTACTACAACGGTTTCTCCAACAACAGCCTCTGGCCGCTGTGCCACTATATGCTCGGTTTCTTTTCCTTCAGGCGATTCCAGTACGACGCCTACTGCCGGGTCAACGAACTCTTCGCCCGCAAGCTCGTCCCGCTGCTCGAGCCCGACGACATCATCTGGGTGCACGACTATCACCTGATTCCGCTGGCCACGGAACTGCGCAGAGCCGGTGTCACCAACCCGATCGGCTTCTTTCTACATGTGCCCTTCCCCAGCTTCGACGCCCTGCGCGCACTGCCCCCGTACGAACACCTGCTTCGCTCCATGTCGTCCTACGATGTGATCGGGTTTCAGACCGAAACCGATCTGCGCGCCTTCCAGGGCTCCATGGGACAACCCGAAATCGGCGGGCAGCTGCTGGACAATCGGCGTATAGAAGCCTACGGACGAACTTTCCGTGCAGACGTCTTTCCCATCGGCATCGATGTGGAGGATTGCCGCCGACTGGCCGCGGAAAATCTCGACGATCGCCGCGTTCACCGCCTGACCGACAGCCTCCGGGAGCGCAAACTGATCATGGGAGTCGACCGACTGGATTACAGCAAGGGCCTGGAATTGCGATTCCGATCTTTTCAGAGGCTGCTGAAAAAATACCCCACCAACCGGGGCCAGGTGGTCTTCCTGCAGATTGCGCCGCCCACGAGAACCGGGGTGCGAGCCTACGACGCCATCCGGGAGGAACTGGAACGCGCGGCAGGCAACATCAACGGGCGTTTCGCCGAAATGGACTGGGTGCCCATCCGCTACCTGAACCGCGCCTATGAACGCGGCGTGCTGATGTCGCTGCTCGGGTTGACGGATGTCGGCCTGGTGACCCCCATCCGCGACGGCATGAACCTGGTCGCCAAAGAGTACGTGGCCACCCAGGACCCGGACAACCCGGGCGTGCTGGTGCTGTCGACGCTGGCGGGCGCCGCCCAGGAACTCAGCGGAGCGGTACTGGTCAACCCCTATGATCGCGAGGCCGTCGCAGACAGCATGCAACAGGCTGTGGAGATGCGCCTGGAGGAGCGTCGGGAACGGTTCCAGTCCATGATCGGAATACTGCAGCGCAACGACATCCATGCCTGGTGCAGCCGATTCATCGAATCGCTTCAGGCCACGCACGCAACGCATCACTGAAAGGGGCGATACGACGCGATGAATACCGGCCCTCACAATACGCAGATACGCAGAGAGGATGCGCCCAAGGCCCGGTCAGGGCTCCGGAGCCGCCGGTCTCCAGGCCGACTTCCGATTCTGCTGGGGGCGCTGCTTGCACTGGCCCCTGCCGTTGCAACATCTGCGGATCAGGAAACCTGCGTGATCCTGCTGCACGGACTCGGCCGAACGCCCCTGTCCATGCTGCCGCTGAAGTTTACGCTGGACCTGGCAGGATACCGGACGGTGAACCAGGGCTATCCCTCGCTTGTGCAATCTGTCGAAGAGTTATCCGGCACATACGTCCCGGAGGCACTGGCAAAGTGCGAGTCCGCCCCCGAAGCGCCCGTCCACTTCGTGGGCCACTCGCTGGGGGGCATCCTGGTGCGTCATTACCTGCAGGATCACGACGTTCCGGACGGCAGCCGCATGGTGATGCTGGGCCCGCCGAACCACGGCAGCGAACTGGTCGACGAATTCGCCGATGAACCCTGGTTTACGGTGATGGGTCCCGCCGCACTGCAGCTCGGTACCGGTGCCCACAGTCTGCCGGCGAATCTCGAACCGGTGAACCTGCAGATCGGCATCATCGCCGGAACCCGCACGAGCTTCGACGCGTTGCTGCTGCAGTCCGCCCCGTTGCCCGAACCGAACGACGGCAAGGTCAGCCTGGACAGCGCGGGCCTTCCGGAGATGCAGGACTTTCTCGCCGTCGACGAAACCCACACGTTCATACTCACCGACGGAGATGTCCTGGAGCAGGTCGTCGCTTTCCTGGCGAACGGCCGCTTTCTACCGGCCGAGAACGAGGGCGACGGCGAGCGCGGCGATGAGAGCGACGGCCACGGCGCGGGCGAAGGCGGGGACGAGAACGAGGGCCACGGTCAGGGCGAGGACGACGAGTAGTGAGCACCCGCGGACTCATCCGGACCTTCGAACGCTGGCGGCTGACCGGCGAACCCATGGTCCTTGCGACGGTCTACGAGACGATCGGTTCCACCTACAGCAAGGCGGGCCACAGGATATTGATCGCCGCCAACGGCGACTATCAGGGCCTGGTGAGCGGGGGCTGCCTGGAGGGCGACCTGGCGGAGCGCGCCCGCAGGGTCATTGAAACCAATCAACCATTGGCGATCAGCTTCGACATGCGGGACGAGGCCGATGACCTGTGGGGCCTGGGCGTGGGTTGCAACGGGCTGATCCGCGTCTTCCTGCAACCTCTCACGGAGGCGGAGGACTACCAGCCCTTTTCCGACATCGCCCGGGGCCTGCTGGATGCGGCGCCGGCTGTGGTTGCGACGGTCATTGCCCGGGCTGGCGGGGGTGAACCCGCACCGGGCGCGACGCTGATCTGGAACGGCGGCGACTCCGATGCCGGGTCACTTGAAATCCTGGTGCCGGGGTGTCGCGAAGCCCGAGCCGCCGGCAGGACCATCTACCGAAGAGAGCCGGATGGCGCGGCCGTGCTCTTTGCACCGATCAAACCCATCCGGCGACTGCTGGTTCTCGGCGCCGGCCTGGACGCCGTGCCGGTGGTCAACATGGCGGCGGAACTGGGCTGGCGGGTCACCGTCGCCGATCACCGCCCCGCCTACCTGGAAAAAGGCGTATTCGACGTGGCCGAAGACGCCCGGCTTATCGATCCGGCCCGGATGAGCAGCACACTTGCGCCGGATCGCTTCGATGCCATCATCGTCATGAGTCACCACCTGCTGACCGACCAGGCCTACCTGGAGCAACTTGCCGAAGTCCCGGCAGGTTACCTGGGCGTGCTGGGACCGAAGGACCGCCGCGAGCGCCTGCTGGCGGCGCTTGGCGACGCCGGCAAGACGCTCCACGGGAGATTGAAGGGCCCGGTGGGGCTCGACATCGGCGCCGACGACCCGGAATCCATTGCGCTGTCGTTGCTGGCGGAAATGCACGCCGTGCTTGCCGGTGCTTCGGGTCGGACCCTGACCGCCACGGATTGAGTCGCCGGAAAGCGCCGGCAGGCGATGATCCAGGCGTCGCCAGGCCGCGGGACAAGGGCTGCCGCTACCAGCGAAACAACCGTGCCGGAGTCCCCTCCGGGTACAGGTCGGAGCCCCGGGGCAGTTCGACGAAACCGTCCGTTCCTCCAAGCGCCGCGTAGTCACCGGAAGTATTGGTGGGCTGCGGCTCGGCCGTCAGGACGCCGCCTGGATCGGCGCGCAGCTTTACGGGCAGGAAGTAGACGAGATCCGCCGCAAATTTCACCTCCTCTCCCAATCGCACCCACTCCTCGGTCTCGGGATCGGCGCCCATTGCCTTCCACAGCGCCGGAACCACGTAGCGAATCAGGCATACGAGCGTGGAAACAGGATTGCCCGGCAGCGCGAATACGGGCCTGGATGCCTGGCTGACGCCAAACCACATGGGGCGGCCGGGGCGCTGTTCGATCCGGTGAAAGACCAGTTCCATGCCAAGCCGTTCGAGCACGCCGGGCACGAAGTCATACTTGCCCATGGACACGCCGCCGGTGAGCACGACGACATCGTTGCGGTCGTGCAGGCGAGCGATGGATTCGAGGATTTCGGCCGGGTCGTCCTTGAGGCTCGCCCGCGTGACGCGCGCCCCGAAGCGGCGCGCCAGGGCCGCTTCGATCGCCCGGTCATTGCTTGAACGGATCTGGTAGGGCCGGATCGGCTGTCCGGCCTCGACGAGTTCGTCGCCAGTGGAAACCACGGCCACCCGCGGCGGTTCCGCGGTGCGCACGCGGGCGCGTCCCGCACCGGCCAGGATCGCCACCTCCGCCGGCCCGATCCGCTGGCCGCGGCTTAAAAGCCTGCTGCCGGCGGCCCGGTCCGACCCCTGCGGGTGAATGAACTGGCGCCGTGAAACCACGGCCGACGCCTGTACCACCGCCTCGCCTTCCCCGAGCGCCACCCGTTCAACGGGAATGATCGTATCGGCGCCGCGTGGCAGCATCGCGCCGGTCATGATCTCCACGCATTCCGCGGGCGAGGAAATGGACATTGCAGGCGCCCCGGCGCCCTGGGTACCGGCAACCCGATAACGGCGGCGTCCAGCCTGCCATGCGTCATGATCGATGGCAATGCCGTCCATGGTGACCCGGTCGAAAGGGGGCTGGTCGCGTTCGGCATGGACGGTTTCCCGAAGCACGGCTCCGGCACAGTCGTCCAGCGTCGTTTCCCGGGCTGGAAACCGACTCATCCGCTCCAGAATCAGGGCTTGCGCCTCTGCGACTTCCGTCATGACGCGCGCCCATTCTGAACTAAACGCGTTGTATTCATTCTAACTCCATGCGCCGGCCGCACCGCGCGCTTTCACCTTACTGGAGGCGAAGCGCTCCAGCTCGAAAGAGCCGATGGCGCGCCGCGGGCCGGTGCTATACTAAACGAACGGAGGAAACACAAATGAGCCGCCTAATTCTTTTCGGTGCAGTCGCCACGCTGGCCTCCACCGGGGTTTGGGGACAGGCGGACAACCGTACCATCATCGGATCCGGCAACGAGTTCCTCTCTGCGGGAGCCTTTTCGATCAGGATGGGCCAGTACGACGAGGGGATTCGGCTGACCCAACTGGGCCTGACGCGCTATCAACCCAGCCCGGCGGACCGGGCCGCCGCGGAGTCCAATCTCTGCGCCGCCTACGCGGCCCGGGGAGAGCCGGAAGTGGCCATCCCACACTGCACGGAATCGTTGCGCCTGGAGGGACGCAACTGGCGCGCCTACAGCAACCGTTCCTACGCGTATTACCTGATGGGCCAGTTGTCCGAGGCGACGTTCGATCTCGACTCGGCAGCGTCGATCAATCCGAATGCCCGGCAGGTATTGCAACTCAGGGGTATGATCAACGAACGCGGACTGATTCCGCGAGTCATTGTGGAGGATCATCAATAGTTGCAACCGCACGATACACCCCTGTTTGCGCTCTGGTCTGGATAACATTCGGCGCTGTCGGCCAGGCACAGCAACCCGCTGATCCCGAACCCGTCGATCACCGGGGTGTCTGGAACTGCATTCTCTACGGCGATCCACGGACGGGTGACGAACGGGTGGTGCTCAATTTCGGCGCCGACGGCACCACGCGCATGGCCATACCCAGTGAGGATGTGCAGCGGCCCTGGTTCCCGCTGTCCCGATGGCAGTTGGATGGAGATGTGCTGACGTTCTCGGATTCCAGGACGGAACGGGATTTCTCCGCCGGCCTGAACCGCACGACCCTGGGCGGCGAGTGGCGCACCGCAGAGGTACTCGGCGGCTGGTGGTGCTCCGAAGCCGACCCGGCGTCGGCCTCGGCGCTCTACACCAGCCCAACAGGCGAGCCCACGGCCATGACGTCTCCGCTCGTGCAGGAGATCACCGCCAGCCCGACCTATCCTCGCCAGGCGATTCGCGAGGCGACAGAGGGCCGGGTCGTCATCTGTTTCGAAGTCAACCCGCAGGGGTTCGTCCGCGATCCGGAGTTCGTCGAGCTTTCCGACGAGATTTTCCGCGAACCCAGCCTGAACGCGCTCATGCAGTCCCAGTACCAGGGTTGGTCCGACGATCCCGAAGGGCCGGCGCGTCCGGCGTGCCGCAGCTTCGTCTACAGCCTGGAACAACGCTTCTGATCGGCGCCTCCAAGCCGCGCTGCCAGACTCGACCGATGCGACCGACAGGTTCCCGCATCCGCACTGCCCGCCGGTGAGGCCGGAACGAACATCGCCCCGTCTGACCACCGGCGGCGTGGGCGCTCACCTGCGCTCGCTGGCCTTTCCCATGGCCATCGGTTTCGTGGCCCTGAATTCCTACGCCATCGCCGACACGTATTTCGTGGGCCAGCTCGGCACGCTGCCGCTGGCGGCCATGGGATTCACCTTTCCCGTGGCCTTCGCAATGATTTCCGTCGGCCTGGGCGTCGG
>VYEH01000405.1:12361-14692 GCA_009843005.1 Pseudomonadota bacterium
GGGATAGCGACTTCCAGCATCGTGGCGCGCCTGCTGGGCGCCGGAAACCGGGAAACGGTACAGCGAATCGTCACTCACGCAATCATCCTGGGATTCGTGCTCGGCCTGATGTTGCTGGCGATCGGTCTGGGCACCATGGAACCGATGTTCAGGGCATTGGGGGCGGACGAGCGCACGCTGCCGCTGATCGGGCAATACATGCGCGTCTACTACTTCGGCAGCGCCTTCGTGATATTGCCCATGGTGGGCAACTTCGCGATCCGCGCCACCGGGAACGCTCTGGCGCCCAGCCTGATCATGGTGTTCGCCGCGCTGACCAACATCGTTCTGGATCCCCTGCTCATCTTCGGGCTGCTCGGCTTCCCCCGCCTGGAACTGGCGGGCGCTGCGATCGCGACCGTGGTCTCCAACGTCGCCACCGTGGCAGCCTCGATGGCCGTCCTGTACTACCGTGAACGATTGATCCTGCTTCGGTATCTGAGTCTGGAGGGGCTGTGGGATTCCTGGAGGCAGCTGCTCCATGTGGCAGTCCCGGC
Organism: Pseudomonadota bacterium; assembly: GCA_009843005.1. Lineage (GTDB taxonomy): Bacteria > Pseudomonadota > Gammaproteobacteria > Steroidobacterales > Rariloculaceae > UBA6522. The sequence goes on from VYEH01000405.1 coordinate 12,898, forward strand.
GACGATCACAAACCTGTTCATCCCGGTAATCATCGCCTTTATCACCGCGCTGGTTGCCGGATTCGGTCCGGAAGCTGTCGCCGGTTTCGGTGTCGCATCACGGCTCGAATCGGTCGTCTGGATCGTCATAATCGCCTTGCAGTCGTCCCTGGCTCCCTTCGTAGGGCAGAACTACGGCGCCTTCCTCATGGACCGGGTTCGGCACGCGACCGACCTTTCCAACAGGTTCTTCCTTGCCTACGGCCTGGTCATGGCCGCAGTACTGTTTCTTGTCGCGCGGCCCGTAGCCAGCGTTTTCGACGACAATCCCCTGGTGGTTTCGGCGGCCGTAAGCTACCTTCGAATTGTGCCGATTTCATATGGCGCCTTCGGCCTGATGATGGTGACGGTCGCGTGCTTCAATGCCCTGGGCAGACCCAAGTCCGCAACCCTGCTGACCTTCGTCAAGCTGTTCGTGGTGTACCTGCCCATGGCATGGCTCCTGTCAATTCCGTTCGGGCTGACCGGAATATTCATCGCCACCGGCATCGCCCACATCCTGTTCGGGGTGGTATCGGTGGTGTGGCTGCGCAGTTTCCTCAGGGAACTGGAAGGTGGGCCGGCCGCCGTAGCGGGCGCCCATGCCGGGAATTAACAGTTCAGGCAATGGCTCCCGTCAACTCAGCTCGGAAATCCTCAGCCAGGCGCTGACTTCCTCGGCGAACGCCCTGTAGGACTCGAGGACCCGCCCGCTCATCGGGTCGGTAGCCGCCAACTCCTCCACGACCTCGAGACTGAAGCCGCGCAGCGCATCGAGCACATCGTCCGGGAAGCGGCGCAGTTGCACGCCGTGCTCTTCGACCAGGGTGTTCAGCGAAGTGTGATTGCGGGTATTGAACTCCGCCAGGAGGTAGTCGTTCTCTGCCATGCAGGCGATTTCGAGAATGCCCTTGAGTTCCTCGGAGAGCGATTCGAAGGCCTCGACCGAGACAAACAACTCCAACGCACCGGACGGTTCCTGCCAGCCGGGATGGTAGTAGTACTGCGCCGCCTGGTGCAGGCCGAAAGCGGTGTCGTTGTAGGGGCCCACCCATTCGGTCGCGTCGATGGCGCCCGTCTGCAGCGCGGTAAAGATCTCAGAACCCGGCAAGTTGACCGGCAGGGCGCCGGCGCGCTGCATGACTTCGCCGCCCAGGCCCGGGATGCGCATCTTCAGCCCGTTGAGGTCGGCTGGCGAGTTGATCTCGCGGTTGAACCATCCACCCATCTGCGCCCCGGTGTTTCCTGCGGGAAACGGGATCACCCCGTGGCCCGCATAGGCCTCCCGCCAGAGCTCGAGCCCGCCGCCAAAGTACAGCCAGGCATTGAACTGATCCGCCATCATGCCGAACGGCACGCTGCCGAAAAGCTGCGCCGCCGGTATGCTGCCCCGCCAGTAAATAGGCGCGGAGTGGCCCAGTTGCACGGTTCCGCGGGATACGGCGTCCAGCACTTCGAAGGCAGGCACCAGCTCGCCTGCGGCGAACACCTCCACCTGCAGCCGGCCGCCGGAAAGCTGTTCCAGCCGAGCGGCCATGCGGTTGGCCGACACGCCGTGGCCGGGAAAGTTGGGCGGCCAGGAGGTCACCATGCGCCAATGGTGCTGTTCCTCCGAAACCACCGGGGCCGAGGATTGCGGAGTTTCGGAGCACGCAGCCAGCGCACCCATCCCACCGACAAGAAAATGACGCCTGCGCATGACGTTCATTCTGCCACTCCTGAAGGCGTCCGGCCCCCACCGTCCTTTCTGCCTTGCGGGCTTGCGGGCTTGCGGGCT
>VYEH01000003.1:0-2520 GCA_009843005.1 Pseudomonadota bacterium
TCTTCGGGCTGGTCTTCGTCTGTCGTCGTTGGTCCACTCCTGGAGTCACCCCTGAACCAGCATCGCCGCGAGTTTTTGTCCGGGTTCATGTCTGAACCAGCGACGCGGCGGCGGCAGCGATTCGTTCGGGATTCGGTAACAACGGTTTTTCCACGTTGGGGGCATAGGGCATCGCGATGTTCGGCACCGTGACACGCCTGACCGGCGCCTTGAGATCGTGAAATGACTCCTCGGCGATCACCGCGGCGATATGGCTTGCGGCGCTGCACCGGTCGCGCGCCTCGTCTACCACCACCAATCGGCCTGTCCTGGCTACCGATGCCTTGATTGTTTCGGTGTCCAGTGGCACCAGCGTGCGGCAATCGATGACTTCCGCTTCGATATCGTCCGCTGCCAGGGTTTTGGCTGCGCGTTGGGTCGGCCGCATCATGGCGCCGACGCTCACTAGCGTGACGTCGCTGCCGGAACGGCGAATGGCGGCCTGACCCAGGGGTACCAGGTGATCGCCATCGGGCACTTCGCCGCGTTGGCCGCCCCGGCCGCCCGCCTCGAGATAGAACGTGGGATTGTTGCCGCGGATCGCCGTCTTCAACAGCCCCGCCGCATCTGCCGGCGTAGACGGCACGGCGACGTTGATTCCGCCCAGGTTCATCAACGCCGGATAGGGGGTATCGGAGTGTTGCGCCGCCGTCGAACGACCGCCGCCGTAACCTGCAATCACGGTCACGGGCAGCTTGATCTGACCGCCCGTCATGAGGCGGATCTTCGCCATCTGGTTGGCGATGGCGTCGAATCCGGTGTAGATGAAATTGGAGAACATCATGTGCAGGATCACGCGGTATCCGGCCGCCGCCGCGCCCACGGCCATGCCGGACAGCGTCGCTTCGCAGATGGGGGTGTTGCGCACCCGGTCCGGCCCGAATCGTTCCAGCAGGCCCACCGTATCGCCGAACATGCTGATTTCCACGTCTTCGCCGAAGAGGATCACGCGTTCGTCGCGTTCCATCTCTTCGGTCAGCGCATCGTTGATGGCCTGGATCAGTCGTTTCTTGGCCATGGGATCGCCTACGGAGCCTGGTTGAAGAACATCAGGTCCCTGACGGCTTCGGGAGCCGGCGCCGGGCTCGCTTCGGCGAAGGCGCAGGCATCCTCGACCGTGTCCAGGATTTCCCTGTCAATGACGCCGACTTCGTCCAGCGTACAGGTGCCCCGGTCCACCAGCGTATGGGTCAGTCGATCCACGGGATCGCGTCGGTTCCACTCTTCGATTTCGCTGTCCTCACGATACGACCCGCTGAGCCAATACACTTCGCCTTCATTATGGCCATGGGTGCGGTAGGTCGTCGCAAGGACGAACGACGGGCCGTTACCCTGGCGGGCATGGTCGACGGCAACACCGGCGGCTTCCCAGACGGCAAGGGCATCGTTGCCGTCCACGCTCGTGCTCGGGATTCCGAATGCCCTGGGCCGGTCGGCGATATCGCCTGCGGTGACGGTGTCCGAAGGCGAAAACTCGGAAAACCCGTTGTGTTCGCAGATCAGCACCAGGGGCAGTTTCCAGAGCGCGCCCACATTCAGCGCTTCCATGAACACGCCCTGGTTCGCTGCACCGTCACCGAAGAAACATACGGCCACCTGGCCCCTGTTCTCAAGCTGAGCGGCCAGCGCGGCCCCCACCGTAATGCCCACGCCGCCGCCGACAATGCCGTTGGCGCCGATGATGCCCCTGGAAAAATCCGCCACGTGCATGGATCCGCCCATGCCCCTGCAGATGCCGGTCTCCTTGCCGTGGATCTCCGCGATCATCGCCCTCGGATCGCCGCCCTTGGCAAGGAAATGCCCGTGACCGCGATGGGTGCTGGCGATCCAGTCGTCGTCGTTCAGGTGCGCACAGACGCCCGCCGCGATGGCCTCCTGGCCAATATACAGGTGCACGCCGCCGGGCAGCTTGCCGGCGTGAAAGTCGTCGCGCAGGCGCTCTTCCACGCGGCGGATCAGCAGCATGGTCCTCAGCAGGCCGAGGAGTTCTTCCGTGGAAGGTGCTGATTTCGCCGTCATCGAGTGGTCCTTGAAAACGAATCGCTGCCGCCCGTGTGCGAGCGGAAGAACGCGGCAGCCCGCTCCGTGACCTGGTGAGCCTCCGGAACCTCCTGCGCGTTATGGAATCCGTGCCAGAGCCCGTCCCACACGTCCAGGGTCACGTCCGCGCCGACGTCGCGGGCTCGCTGCGCCCAGATGACAGCATCCGATAGCAGCATTTCCCGCGATCCGGCATCCACGAGGGTCGGAGGCAACCCCCGTGGATCCCCATAGACGGGGGAAATGGTCGGCTCGCGGCGGTCTGCCGTGCCAGCGTACAGGCCCGCAAGTTTTTCGATGTCGGTGCTGCCCATCACGTGGTCGTAGGGCGCGTTGGTCCGGTAACTGTCGCCGCTGGCGGTAAGGTCCGCCCAGGGCGACATGCCGTAGATGGCGCCGGGCATCGGGATGCCGCGTTGCCTGGCCGTGAGCCCCATGGCC
>VYEH01000003.1:2530-9876 GCA_009843005.1 Pseudomonadota bacterium
CACGATCCCCCCGCCGGCCGAAAGCCCCGTCCAGGCGATTCGCCCGGGTGCGTACCCCTGTTCGACGAGCCAGCAGTGCGCCTGCAGGCAATCCTCGAATGCGGCCGGCCATGGATGCTCCGGAGCCCGCCGGTATTCCACCGAGAGCACGGGCCGTCCGGCGGCGCGGCCCATGCGCAGCGGGTGCTCGATAATCCGCGCCGCCTCACCCGCGACATAGCCGCCGCCGTGGGCGTACAGAATCACGCGTTCGGAATCGTCCTGCGGTGGCGAGGTAATCCAGTACGCGCACACGCCATTTGCATCCACCGCCGCCACATCGAATGGCACGCCCCGGTCGCGCACCAGCTTGCAGCGCATATCGGCGATTCGATTGATCGTCGCCCTCGCGGTGCGGTAGTCCGCCAGATCGGATAACTGATCGTCGGCGGCGCTCAGGATCGATCGTGCTTCCTTGCTCAGGTGTGGGGGTGGGGTGACCACCTGTGTGTCTTGTGGCGTCATGAGTTGCACTCTGTCGCGGTTACGGAGTTACTTCACCGTCGAAATGTTCTACTCTATTGCTGTTACAAGGCTAAACTAACCGATAAGACGGCAAATTTGTACTACCATTTTTGATTCTGCGGCATGGCAACAAGAACCGGAGACATGCCATCGACCGTTGCCGGGGAAGCAGGCGTCGCTTATGTGGACGGCCGCTACCTGCCAATTGGCGAGGCTGCGATTCCCATTACCGACTGGGGGTTTATTCGCGGCGATGCCGTCTACGATGCTATCCCGTTCACCGAGGGTTTCCTGTTCCGGCTTTCGGACCATGTCGAGCGGTTCGGCCTCAGCATGCGCAAGTGGCGACTGCATGTATCGCTGGGGCCGGATCGGATCACGGCGGTGGTCCATGAGGTCGTGCGCCGCTCGGGCTTGCGCGACGGGCTGGTTCTGATCATGGCGACCCGGGGCGTGCCGCCGTCGCTGGGGATCCGCGATCCGGCGCGGTTCGAGAACCGCTTTTACGCCTTCTCCCAGGTGCTCCCGCCCATCGCGGCGCCGGAACGGCTGCGCGACGGCATGAGCGTGATCGTCAGCCGGGTTCGCAGAATTCCCGAAACGAGCGTGGACTCCACCGCCAAGAACTTTCAATGGGGCGACTTCACGCAGGCTCGCCTGGAGGCCAACGACCGGGGCGCGGACAATGCGCTGCTGCTCGACCATGAAGGCAACTTGACCGAGGGTCCGGGGTTCAATGCCTTCATCGTGAGCGGCAGGGTATTGAAGACACCCGCGCATCACAGGCTGGAAGGCATCACCCGGCGCACGGTCATGGAAATTGCGGAGCGGGCCGGTTGGCCGGTGTCGGAGACCGACATTCCGGAAGAAGAGATGAAGGCGGCGGACGAAGTCTTTCTGTGTACGTCCGCCGGCGGCATTTTCCCAGTTACCGAAATTGACGGCCAACCGGTCGCCGACGGGATCTGCGGAGAGATCACCAGCGCGATTCTCGACCAATACTGGCGGTTGCGGGTGGACCCGGAATGGGCGGAGGCGGTGGATTACGCAACGGCTGCGAGTATTGAGCCCGGAGCCGGTGAATCGGGCGATGCCGGCCATACTGCTAAGCACAGGTCAGCGACCGGATAGGGGGGACTGTGCGAGGAGCTTCGAAAATTGTGTTGCTTTGGGTGGCCGGCAACCTCTGCCTGGCCACACACCCGGGTGTTGCCCAGGATCTCCTGATCACCAATGCGCGCATCGTGGTTGGCAACGGAGAAACCATCGCCGAGGGCAGTATTTCCGTCGCGGACGGGAACATCGTTTCGGTGTCGGACGGCACGGATGCGACGCCGGATGCGGAGGTGTCGGATGCTGCGGTGTCAGGCGGCGCGGATCCGGACGCCGTAGTTACGGGTGACGAAGCAATCGAAGAGGTGATCGATGCCCGGGGCATGACGGTGCTGCCCGGATTCATCGATACCCACGTGCACACGATGGCTGTTGCCGAGGGTTTGACCGATGAAGCTGCCCTGGCTGCCTATATCGAGGACGAACTGCCGCACATGCTCGGGCAGATGCTGGCGGCCGGCGTGACGACCGTACTCGATACGGGCGCACATTTTCCTGCCGTGATCGAGGTACGCGAAGCCCTCGCTGCAGGGCGGCTGGCCGGCCCGCGGCTGTTGGCGGCGGGACCCGCTTTCAGCGCTCCCGCGGGCCACCCGGCCGCCTCGATTTGCCGGGACAATCCATTTTGCCTGGAGCACCTCACTGTCGTGGTTGACGATCCCGACTTCGCGCGGACCAGTGTGGCGGCGTTGGCGGAAGCGGGCGTGGATGTCATCAAGGCGGTCCATCAGGCCGGAGCCCATCTCCCCGTCATCAGCGATGAAGTGATCGGGGCGATGGCCGAGGAGGCCGAAGCGCGAAACGTACCCTTCTACGTGCACGGCACGTTCTTCTCCGGCATGGTCAGGGCCGCTGAGCTCGGGGTCGATGGCTTCGTTCACGTCCCATGGAGGGACCGGGCCGATGCCCCGACATCGGAGGCGGTGTTCGCGTCCGCCGGCATTCCCATCGCCACCACGGTCTCGCTCCACGACAGCTTCGTGGATGCCGAGGGCATCAAGCGAACGGTGATGGGCGGCACGTTTCCGCCGGCCCAGGATGGCGATCGCGCGCAGGCGGTGGCCAACGCGGGGGTACTTTCCGACGCCGGCGTCTCGCTCGCGTTCGGGACGGACCAGCAGCGGGCCCGGCCGTATCCGCAAGCGGTCCTCGGCGAAGCGCGCGCGCTTGCGGAGGTAATGACGCCGGAACAGGTGATCGCGGTCCTGACCCGCAACGCAGCCGAGTTCCTGAATCTGGGCGAGGAACTCGGTACGCTGGAGGCTGGCAAGTACGCGGACATGGTCATTCTGGATGGGGACCCGCTCGCGGACATCTCCCGAATCGCCAACGTTGCCGTCGTCGTTCAGGCAGGCAGGATCGTGGTGGATGCACGGTAGATTGACTGATGAAGATAGGCTACGGTGGCGTTTGAAATTGCCTGCAGACCAATTGGCGGATTAAACAGCAAGGAACGAGAGAACTCACGTGGCCACAGCGAAGGAAATAGCCTACGAACTCATCCGCAATTCCATCTTCTCCGGGAAGTTCCAGCCCGGTCATCAGCTCAAGGAAGAGGAACTGGCCGGATTGCTCAACGTGAGCCGCACCCCGGTGCGCGAAGCGCTGCGCCAGTTGGCGGACCAGGGGCTCATCGAGATCCGTGCGAATCGGCGCTCCTACGTTGCCGACGTCAGCGAAGCCCAGTTCGAGGAACTGATGGATATCCTGTCGTTCCTGGAGAGCTACAGCGCCCGTCGGGCGGCCCGGAGAATCTCGAAGGAGGAGCTGGACGAACTCAAGCAGATCAACGCCGAAATCGAACGGGCTGTTGACGACGATCCACATTTCCTGCAGCTCAACTCGAAGTTCCACCGGGCCATTCATCGCGCCGCCGGAAGCCACAAGCTTTACGAACTGATCGACCGGATCATCGACTTCCATCACAACCTCTACTTCAAGTTCGGCCAGATACCCGCCAGGCACAATCCGCTGAGCGTGACCGAACACCAGAACATCATCGAGGCGCTCGAGGACGGTGACGAGGAGTACGCCGCGCTGATGATGAGGGCTCACAACGAGTCGGTGCGTCGGGCGTTTCGCCAGTACTGGAGCGAGCGGGGCAAACTACCGGACGCCGAGAGCGCTTGACGGTGCCCCGACGCCTCCACCACATGTCGCGGTGAGCCATGCCGGCCAGAACCGACTCCGCACGGCCCAATTTCCTTTTCTTCTTCACCGACCAGCAGCGTTGGGATCACGTCGGTTATGCCGGCAACCCGGTGCTCAGGACACCGAATATCGACAGGATTGCCGGCGGGGGATCCTGGCTGTCCCGGTTTTACGTGTCGTCGCCTACTTGCATGAGCAACAGGGCGACGTTCATGACCGGGCGCATCCCCCGCGTCAACGGGGTGCGCTACAACGGCATACCGCTGGATCTCGATTCCGTCACCTTTGTCGACCTGCTCCTGGCGGCGGGGTACCGCACGGCGCTCATCGGCAAGAGTCATCTGCAGGGCATGACGTCGGAGGCGGCCAAGGCGCCGCGGGAAGCGTATCCCGAAGGGCTCGCTCCGCCGCCGGATGAGTTGGCGGAGGCGCGGCGGACGGCCTACACGCGGGCGGACTACGCGTGGGAGATGAGCCAGGAATGGACCCGGCCCGGTCACGCGGAAAGCATCCGCACCCCGTTCTACGGGTTCGAGGACGTGATCTTCTGTCTCGGCCACGGGGATCTTGTGACGGGGCATTACTCCGCCTGGCTCGAGAGCAGGGCGCCGGGGATCAATCTTCAACCCGGGCTGGCGGGCGCGCGAACCTTCAGCGAAGTGCGCGCCGCGCAGGTCTACCAGCCCGCCATCCCCGAGGAACTCTACCCGACCCGGTTCATCGAGGAAGAGACCGTGCGCTGGCTCGAGCGTCACGCCGAAACCGGTCGGGACCGGCCGTTCTTTCTGCAGTGCTCGTTTCCGGACCCGCACCATCCGTTTACTCCGCCGGGGCGCTATTACTCGATGTACGATCCGGAGGAGGTCGAGCTTCCGCCGTCGTTCCATACCCCGACGAGGGATGCGACGCCGCCGCAGGCGAGGCTCTGGGAGGAGTTCGAGCGCGGTGCGGAATCCACGCGCTGGACGTATCCCTTCGTCACCGGAGAACCGCAGGCGCGCGACATTCTGGCCAAGACCTATGGCCAGATCGCCATGATCGACGATGCCGTGGGCGCCGTTCTCGACGCGCTGGAGCGGGCCGGCCTGGCCGGCAACACGGTCGTGTGTTTCCTGTCCGATCACGGGGAGTACCTGGGCGATCACGGCCTGATGCTCAAGGGGCCCATGCAGTACCAGAGCGTCGTGCGCACGCCCTTTGCCTGGCGCGATCCGGATCCGGCGTACAATCGCGGGCAACTGGACGAACTCGGATCGACATCGGACCTGGCGCGAACCGTGCTGAGCCGGGCAGGGCTGAGGCCATATAACGGGGTGCAGGGTGTGGACCTCTGCCCGCTGCTCAGGGGCGAGGGGGCCGTCCGGGACCGGGTGCTGGTGGAGTACACCACGCAGTATCCGTACTTGGGATTTGACGACCTGGTGACGGTCTCGACGCTGATCGACCACCACTGGCGGATTTCCGTCTGGCAGAACCGGGACTGGGGCGAACTGTACGATCTCGCCGCGGACCCCCATGAATTGAACAACCTGTGGTCGGACCCGGCCGAGGCCCCGGACAAGGAGGCAATCTTGGTCAAACTCATCCACGCTATTCAGAATCACGCCGACACGTCGCCGTGGCCGCTCTCGGTTTCCTGATCATGAGCACGTCAAACGCGAGATCGATATTGGACCAGGGCCCCATGCGGCCCCTGCAGATACTGGTCGTGGGGCTGTGCTTCGCGCTGAATGTCTTCGACGGCTTCGACATCCTCGCCATCAGCTTTACGGCGCCGGCGATCCGGGACGAATGGGGACTCTCCGCGCAGACGCTGGGCGCCTTGTTCAGCGCCAGCCTGGCGGGGATGATGCTGGGTTCGTTCCTGCTGGCGCCCCTGGCGGACCGCCTCGGGCGCCGCCCGGCCATCATCTGGTTCCTGGCGCTGGCCTCCGCCGGCATGCTGCTGACCGGTCTGGTGACCGACGTCTACCAGGCGATGGGGACGCGGTTTCTGACCGGCCTTGCGATCGGCGGCATCCTCCCCAGCATGAACGCGCTGGTGGCGGAGTTCTCGACGGCGAGGCGGCGGGCGTTCTCCATCAACGTCATGCACACGGGGTACACCGTGGGCGCCATCTTCGGAGGGTTCCTGTCCATCTATCTCATCGGGCAGATCGGCTGGCGGGCCGTCTACTTTGCGGGCGGCGCCGGGTCCCTGGTGTTGCTGGTTGCCGTTGTGTGGTTGCTGCCGGAGTCCATTCAGTTCCTGAGCACCGGCCAGGGGACGGACCGCGAACGCAAGCTGCGCGCGCTGCTGCACCGCCTGGGCGTTGACCCGGATGCCGCGCCGCCGGAGCGTGGGAAACAGCCGGCGAAGCAGCCGGTTTCCAGCGCCCGCGAACTGTTCTCGCCCGACCTGTTGCCCGTGACGTTGATGATGTGGACCGCATTCTTCGTGGTCTACATGACGATCTACTATCTCTTCAGCTGGCTTCCGGCCAGCCTGACGGCGGCGGGCGTGGAACTTGCGACAGGCGTCTCGGCGACCATCTTCTTCAGCATCGGCGGCACGGCCGGTATGCTGGCGATCGGTTATTTTGCGCCCCGATTCGGTCTCGTCCGCCTGCTCAAGCTGGCGTTCGCCTGTTCCGTTCCCGCCATCGTGCTCCTCGGCCTGCTCGGCACCGGCTTTGTGGGCATCGCGGTGATGTCAACCGCGGCGGGCGTCTTCGTCTCCGGCGCCGTGGGCGGCCTCTACGCCCTGGCGGCACGGGTCTACCCGACCTCGTGCAGGTCGACGGCGACCGGCTGGGCGATCGGCGTGGGGCGGTTCGGCGCGATACTCGGTCCGCTGGCGGCGGGCTACCTCTACGGTATGGGTTGGACCAATACCGGGGTGCTGGCGGCATTCGCCGTGCTGCCCCTCATTGCCCTGACGGCGATGGTCCTCGGCCAGCGACAGGGCGGGGAGTTCCCGAAATGAAAGTCAACGTGACGCAAGTCATCGATCGCAGCCGCGTCGGCCCCCTGCACATTCTGATCGTGGCGATCGGCTTCCTCATCATGATCATGGACGGCTACGATCTGGTCGCCATGGCGACCACTGTGCCGAGCGTTTCCGGGGATTGGGGAATCGAACCGGCGGAATTTGCCTGGGCGCTGTCGGCCGCGCTGGTCGGCGTCCTGTTCGGGTCCACCGGCGCCGGCGCCATGGGCGACCGGATCGGCCGCCGCTGGACCATCGTCATCATGCTGCTGATCTGCGGCGTGTCCATGTGCGCCACACCGCTGGTCCGAACCATGAACGAGCTGATCGCGATGCGGTTCGTCACCGGCGTGGGCGTGGGCGGCTGCATTCCGGTCACCCTGGCCTACACGCTGGAATTCATGCCGCAGCGTGTCCGCAATCTGTTGACCGCGGTCATGTACTCGGGGGCTGCGATGGGCACCGTGGTTGCAGGCGCCGCCGGCCCCACGCTGATCGGGATGGGCGGCTGGCCGTACGTGTTCTATTTCGGCGGGCTGATCCCGATCGTGCTCGCCGTGCTGGCGGCAGTGCTGTTGCCCGAGTCCCTGCGCTTTCTGGTCAACCGGGG
>VYEH01000003.1:9886-14532 GCA_009843005.1 Pseudomonadota bacterium
CTGCTTAGCCGCGTCGATTCCACGTTCGAGCACCGGCCTGAATTCGAATACAGCCTGGGCGAGGCGACGCACAAGGGCAGCCCGATCCGGGAACTGTTCGGGGGGCGGCAGACGGCGATCACGTTGATCGTCTGGCTCGCCTTCTTCGGCAACCAGTTTCTGGTGTTCCTGCTGGGCCTGTGGATGCCGACCTTGTTCACGCAGGTGGGCATCTCCATCGACCTTGCGCTTTACGTGCTGGCGCTGTATGCGGTGGGCGGGGTCGTGGGCGGTACCCTGTTCGGCGCCCTCGGCGATCGCATGGCCCCGACGCGTGTGCTGTTCGTGACGTACCTGCTCGGGGCCGTGAGCGTATTCGCGCTGGGACTTTCCGTCGGTTCCATTCCGCTGTTGATCGCGGTGGCCATCTGTACGGGGTTTGCGGTGTTGGGGTCGTCGCTGCTGCTCGGCACCATGACCACGGGGCTCTATCCTACGCGTGCCCGTTCCACGGGCATCGGATGGGCTCTGGCCATCGGCCGGTTCGGGTCGATCTCAAGTCCCCTGATCGCCGGAGCGCTGCTCTCGCAGGGCTTCAGCACCCAGGTCATATTCGCGATCGGCGCCATCCCGGCGCTGTTGTGCGCGGCGAGCGTATTCGTTCTTGGACGGCTTACGCAGCTTCAGAGCGCCGGATAAATCATTACGCGCGCCAGTTAGATTTTCTTATGGGGTAGCTAAGTTTTTTGATTGTGCGGCCGCGCCAGCGCTTTTCTCCCCTATGGTATCCTGCCAATGAGTGAGGCCCGTTGAACGGGTATCGGGAGAGCGAAGCGAGTGAAAAAAAACAACACCGGCCGGAATCGCGCTCCTTCTCCACGAATTCTTTCCGTATCTGAACATCATGCCTGCTAGGGAGGTTTAGGTCACATGATGCGTTCACTGGTTTTATTCTCCGGTCTTGCCGCTGTTGCGGCGACCGCACAGGAATCCGCAGCTCAAACGTCCGGCGATGACCCGATTATCGAACAGATCATCGTCACGGCGACCCGACGGGAGGAGTCCGTCATCGACGTGCCGCTCGCCGTGTCGGCTTACGACGCTGAGCGGATCGAGATCTCCCGCGTGACGGATATCCTGGAATTGATGCGCATCGCGCCGAGTTTCCACGTCGCCACCGGGCAGGCCGAGTCGATCGGCGTCACCGCACGCATTCGCGGCGTCGGCACCAACAGCGACAATCCGGGCCTGGAGTCCTCCGTGGGCATGTACGTGGACGGCGTTTACCGCAACCGCGCCACGGTGGGGCTCACCGAACTCGGGGCGATCGAGCGGATCGAGGTGCTTCGCGGGCCGCAGGGCACGCTGTTCGGGCGCAACAGTTCTGCGGGCGTCGTGAGCATCGTCACCGCCCTGCCGGACCCGGAGGGGTCCGGCTATGCCGATGTCAGTATCGGCTCTTACGGCTCCACGCGCGTCGAGGCGGGCGCCAGCGGCGCATTCGGTGATGGGGCCTCAGCGCGGCTGGACGCGGTCCTGTTCGAGCGCGACGGATTCCTGGAGGATGCCAACTACGATCGCGCCTTCAACGACCGCAACCGGACATTCGTCCGCGGTCAATTCGTTTTCGAACCCAGCGACGAAGTCCGCCTGAGGCTGATCGGAGATTACACTGATCGCGACGAGAACTGCTGCGGTGCGGTCGGATTGATCCGGGGGCCGACGGCGCCGGCGGTGGACATGATCGCGAGGCTGCTTACGGGCAATCCGGATACCGCGGGCACGCTCTTCGATCCCTACGCCCGCGAGGCCACGGCTTCGCAAGACTCAAGCTACTACCAGGCTGTCCAGGAAGGCGGCGTGTCCCTGGAGGTCGACGCGGAGTTGCCGTTCGGCCGGCTGGTCAGCGTGACGGCCAGGCGGGACTGGGAAACATCGCGGGAGATGGACGTCGATTTCTCCTCGATGGATCTGGGCGAACGGCCGAAGGGCGAATTCACGCTGGGATTCGAGACGTTTTCGCAGGAACTGAGGCTGAACGGCCAGTCGGGACCCCTGGACTGGCTGGTCGGAGCGTACTACGCCGACGAATATCTGCCATACAGGGATACTTTGGTTTATGGACCCGCCTTCAGCATCTTCGCTGACAGCATCGCCGGCGGGATCGCGGGTGGGATTGGTGGCGCGTTCGACCAACTCGGGGCCGCTGTTCCCGCACTGGAGGCTGGCGCCGCCCTAATCGGGCAGGGCGCTGCCGGTATCCCCCATGGCGCTGCCGGCCTTGCCCAAGGCGCTGCGGGCCTGGAAGCCGGTCTCGCCCAGTTCGCGCCCCTGCTACCGCCGGGTTTCGCGGCGCCGCGGGCGCCTATGCTGCCGATGCCGCCGACATTGTCCGCGGCGCTGCCGGCCTGGTCCGGTTTCCCCTTCAATCCGTGGCCGGGATACGAAACGATCGCCGGCAACCTGGTTCCCGGCGCGCGGCTTGCGGGCGCTTACGCCAGGGATACATATGAGCAGGAATCGCAGTCGTGGGCACTGTTCACGCACAATTCCGTGGAACTGGCGAACGATTTCGAGCTCACGCTGGGGCTGCGCTACACGTCGGAAGACAAGTCCATGAACGCCGACCTGACGTCCACGGACCAGGTTTGCTTGCCGTTCTCCCAACAGTTGCTGGGCAGTCTGCAGGGCACGCAGGCTTACCTCGGCGGGGTGGGGGCCTACGCTCGTGCTCTCGGCGCTTACGCCGGAGCGCTTGGCGCTTATCCCAACGGCGATATTCAAAACTACGCGGTGGAACTCGAAAGGTTCGGTGCGCAACTCGGTCAGGCCGCGGGCCTGCTGCCGCCGCCGTTGGCCCAGCAGTTGAACCAGCAGTTGATCCCGGCCGTTGAACAGCTTCGCCAGGGCGCCCTGCAGCTCAGCGGGGCCGTCGCGGGGACCCAGGCCGGGGCGGCGCAGTTGCTACCGGGTCTCGCACAGGTGACCGCCGGCGGCCAGGCGATACTCATGGACCCGGACGTGCAGAGGGGGCTTGGCGCCATGATGACATTGGGTTGCATCCCATTCACAGACCCCACCCTGAACGGCAACTATGCCGGAACGTTGGACGGCAACGAGGTTTCGGGTACGCTGCGATTGTCGCGACGGATCGGCGGACACCTGTTGTATGGCGGGTATTCCCGGGGTTACAAGGCCGGTGGATTCAACATGGACAGGAGTACCCTGACCAGCCCCGTCCTGGCGACACTGGCGACCGGACAGGGCGTCGCGCCGACCATCGATCAATTGATTTTCCTTCCGGAAACCGTCGATTCCTTCGAGCTTGGCGGCAAGTTCAGCCTGGACGCCTGGCGTGGGTTGCTCGACGTCAGTCTCTTCCACGAGGAATTCCAGGGTTACCAGCTCACCGCCTTCACCGGGCTGGCGTTCGAAGCGCTCAACGTCCCCGAGGTCACCTCGCGTGGCGTGGAAATCGAGGCGCGCGGCGCGGTCAGCGAGTCCCTTGAAATCTTCGGCGGGCTGACCTACGCGGACGTGCGTTTCGGCGACGGTCCCGAGCACGGCTTCCGAGCCGGCCGGCAACTGACGCACGCGCCGAAGGTGACCACCGTGGGCGGCGTCACCACGCGCTTCCCGCTCGGACCTCTGGCAGCCGCGTTTAACATCGACGCGCGCTACACCAGCGAGCACAATACGGGCGCCAACCTCGACCCGCTGAAGCACCAGGACGCCTACACGGTGGTTAACGCCAGGTTGATCTTCAGGTCATCCGACGCCACCAACCCGTGGACGGTGGATTTCTGGGCGCAGAACCTGACCGACGAACAATATGCCGTAACCATTTTCGACGCTCCGTTGCAGACCGGCACCTACAATGCCTTCATCGCCGACCCGCGGCTGAACGGCGTCGGCATCCGCTACGACTTCTAGTCGGCGGTACTTCAACCCTGGGCACGGCGCCGATCCTTGCCGCCGATGCTGATTCGGCTGATGGAAGAGGCCGGGAATTCGGCCTACATATTGCGGCGGTATTCGCCGCCCACGGCGTAGAGTGCGTGGGAGATTTGGCCCAGGGAACTGGACTTGACTGTCTCCATGAGTTCCTCGAAGACGTTGCCTCGCCCCCGCGCAACTCGCTGAAGGCTTGCCAGCGCCTTCGCTGACGAATCCGCGTGCGCGGCCTGGAACGCCCGGACGTTGCGGATCTGCGACTGTTTCTCTTCTTCCGTGGAACGGATGAGTTCCCTGCCGCGGGACTCGTCCTCCTGTCCGGACTCGGGCAGGAAGGTGTTGACGCCGACGATGGGGAACGAACCGTCGTGCTTGCGGCTCTCGTAGTAGAGGCTCTCGTCCTGGATTCGGCCGCGCTGGTACATTCGGTCCATGGCGCCGAGAACGCCTCCGCGCTCCGAGATTCGCTCGAATTCCCTGTACACGGCTTCCTCCACCAGGTCCGTCAGTTCATCGACGATGAACGAACCCTGCAAGGCGTTTTCGCAGTAGTTGAGCCCCAGTTCCCGGGCGATGATCAACTGGATGGCCACGGCACGGCGCACCGAATGCTCGGTGGGCGTCGTGATGGCCTCGTCGAAGGCGTTGGTGTGCAGGCTGTTGCAGTTGTCGAACAGCGCGTACAGCGCCTGCAGGGTGGTGCGGATGTCGTT
>VYEH01000157.1 GCA_009843005.1 Pseudomonadota bacterium
AACAGCGTAAACGCCCGAGGGTCGGCCAGCGTCAGCATCATCTGCCCCACCGCGACCACGGTGAAGTTGATGAACGTGTAGATCGAGAACATCCGGCCGCGGTTCTCGTTGGTGGAGCGCTCGTTCAGCCAGCTCTCGATCACCATGAACAGCATGGCGAAACTGAGTCCGGTGACGCCCCTGCAGATCCACCACACCACCGGGTTCAGCACCATGGCGTGGGCGAGCACCATGGCCGAAGCCAGCGACACCATGGCCGTAAAGGTGCGGATGTGCCCGACCCGGCGGACGACGCGGGAACCAATCAGGCACCCGCCGGCAAAGCCCAGGAAGTAGGCCGCGCCGAGGATGCCCACCTGCAGCGTAGTGAAGCTCTCCACGTACGCGCGCACCGGAAGCAACGCGCCCTGCAGGCCGCTTCCGGTCAGCAACAGCGCGGCGCTGAAGAGCAGCGCCGCGATGGGGGCGAAGGCCTGCACCGTTCGTCTCCCGCTGCCTCTTCCAGTAACAAAGGACGGATGGCTCGAGCCACACTGCCAGCCTGACGCGGTCGGCGGCATCCCCGCTACTTTGATGCGGGGAACCCGCGGCGTACAAGCGGTGCGCACGCCTCGATGCGACCAGTTTTCTCGAATCGGCGACTAATTTCCCTACGCGGCCGGATCCAGCATCACCATCCCGTAGTCGCCGATCCGCTCGAAGCCGAGCGCCTCGTAGGCCCTCTGCGCCGGGTAGTTCTCCGCTTCCGTGAACAGAATGGCTTCCGCCACGCCGTCCGCGCTGGCGTCCTGCAACGATCCGGCCACCACGGCGCGTCCATGGCCCCGGCCACGGCACTCCACCGGCGTGAATACACCGCCCACCTGCACCATGTCCGGCAAGGTGGCATTGAAGCTGGTCATGGAGACCATGCGGCCCCCTTCTTCGAGAACCCAGAGATGTCTGGCCTCGATCATGGCTGCCAGGAATTCACGATTGGCAGCGTCATCGATGCTGTGATCCGGGAAACCCATGGTGAACAAGTCGTAATCGCGCCGCCAGGAGACCAATGTCGCCAGATCGGCGTCCCTTGCAGAGCGGCAAACGACGCGACCCGAGGACAACGTCTCCGGCACGGCAAGGTCGGCGAGGTCGAGGCCATAGAGGTACTCCGGCACGACCTTGCCCAGGCGCGAGCGGTCGAGATCCAGTTCCGGTTCGACCGCCCTGACCTGGGGCCACGGTCCAAGCAGGCCGTTGACGGGCCGGCCGGATTCTCCTGCGATGGCCAACGCCAGTTCAACCGGCCGCGTCGGCGACTGCAGAACGACGTTGCCGTTCCAGTAGTGGGCAGCTACGTCCGTCAACGCATCGCCGGAAAAGGCGCCCATGTAAAGACCCTGGAAGGGCGCCGGACCGTCTTCGATTCCGCTGTTAAACAGATTGGCGCGCAGGATCATGGATGATGCGCGGTGGCCGTCGAGGAATGCGTCCAGGACCGGCCGGTCCCGGGGGGTGAGGAGGCGGAGCGATGTCATGATGCTACAGTACCGGCAAGCGGCCCATCGTATCGCGTTCCAGCCTCACCAGAAATGGCCACTAGCACACTCGACATTGCTGACTGCATCAACGAAACCTGTCCTTGGTCCGGTGAGCCCGTGCAGGCTGACTCGCTGACCGAGTATGACGGCAAGGTCGTCGGGTTCTGCAATCCCGGTTGCCGCGACAAGTTCGAGGCCGCGATACGCCATTTCGACGGGGCGGAGTTCATCACCGCCACCACGGAAGAAAACTTCCGCCAGGCGAGGACGCTGCTGCGTGAATACGAGGACTTCGTCGAGGTCGACCTGTGTTTTCAGGGGTTCGAGGAAGAACTAGGAAACCTGGAGCATGCGCGAAGCCATAGACTTGTACCGCTCGATGGGCTTCCGCGAGATCAGCAACTACGCGGAGAATCCCGTAGAAGGAGCGTTGTGCATGGAGTTGGCGCTAACCGGGGCTAGTCCCCCTTGACCGCGATCAAGTCCATATAGTGGTTATAATGATAGTCGTTATGGTCGGTTTTCTCCGATAAGGGATATGGACATATACATACTTCTGCCAGCCCCGGAGGTGGCAGCGGATCTGGCAAAGCGGCTGAAGTCGAGGCGGCTGGCCCGCAACCTGACTCAGGCAGGGCTTGCCGCGCGGTCAGGTGTGCCGTTGGGTACCTTGAAGAAGTTCGAGCGCACGGGCGCCATCTCCCTGGTCTCGTTCGTCCGGCTGCTGGTCGCCCTCGGTGAACAGGCCGGCCTCGAACGTTTGATGGAGACGGACAATCGGGATTCTCTGACGCTCGACCAGATACTATCCACACCGAAGGCGCGTAAACGCGGGCGTATCACGTGAGGTCCGCACCAATACCGGATCCGCTGACGGTTTGGCATTGCGTCGCGCACCCGGATCGAGGCGGCACTCGGCTCGACTGACAAAGTGACCTGACGGGCGGGTTATCCACGCACCGTCCCTCTATCTCCGTACCCTGAACGTCCCGTCCGGCGTCCCGAACACGCACCTCGGGATGTAGGGATAGTCGTCCGTGATGTAGTAATGGAAGATGCCTGCGGGGTATTCCGG
>VYEH01000440.1:0-2637 GCA_009843005.1 Pseudomonadota bacterium
CCGCTCGTTGGAAATTTGCGAGATGTGAACCAGGCCTTCCTTGCCGGGGAGGATGGAAACGAATGCCCCGAAGTCCATCAACCGGACCACCTTGCCCTCATAGATCCGCCCCACTTCCACTTCGGCCGTGATCATTTCGATCCGGGCCTTGGCTTCGCGGCCCGAACTGCCGTCCACCGACGCGATACGCACCGTACCGTCGTTCTCCACGTCGATGGTGGCGCCGGTTTCCTCGGTCATGGCGCGAATGACGGCTCCACCCTTGCCGATGACGTCGCGTATCTTCTCCGGATCGATCTTGATGGTGATGATGCTCGGCGCCCAGTCGGACATCTTCTCCCGCGGCGCCTTGATCACCGAGTTCATCCGTCGGAGGATGAACAGCCTGGCGCTGCGTGCCTGTTCCAGGGCGTCGGCCATGATCTCACCGGTGATGCCGTCAATCTTGATGTCCATCTGCAGCGCGGTTATGCCCTTTGCCGTACCGGCCACCTTGAAATCCATGTCGCCCAGGTGATCTTCGTCACCGAGGATATCCGTGAGCACGACGTATTCGTCCCCTTCCTTGACCAGCCCCATGGCGACGCCCGCGACCGGGGCCGAAATGGGTACCCCCGCATCCATGAGCGACAGGCTTGTACCGCACACGCTGGCCATGGAACTGGAGCCGTTGGACTCGGTGATTTCCGAAACGACCCGAGTCACATAGGGGAAGCCATCCGGATCGGGAAGAACAGCCTCCATCCCCCGCCGCGCCAATCGCCCGTGACCGATCTCGCGGCGCTTCGGGCCGGTCATGAAGGCAGTCTCGCCCACGCAGTAGGGCGGGAAATTGTAGTGGAGCATGAATTGATCCTTGCGCTCACCCTCCAGCGCATCGATGATCTGCGCGTCGCGCCCTGTTCCGAGCGTCGTGACCACCAGCGCCTGGGTTTCGCCCCGGGTAAAGAGCGCTGAACCGTGAGTCCTCGGCAGCAGGCCGACCTTCACGTCGACGGGCCTGACCTTCCATGATTCTCGCCCGTCGATCCGCGCTCCACCTGAAAGTACGCGCCCGCGGACTATGGCCTTCTCAAGGCGGCCGAACTCGGTTTCGATCTGTTTGGCGCCCCACACGGAGGCATCGTCGCCCGCCAGCGCCTCGATCAGATCGTTCCTGATGTCCGCGAGCTTCGCGCGGCGAGCCTGCTTCTCCACGATACCGTAGGCGTCGCGCCCCCGATCGCCGGCCTCGCCTTCCACGGACTTCGACAGCATCTCGTCGACCTCGGGCTCCTGCCAGTCGAACGGCTCGGCCGCCACTTCGGCCGCCAGTTCGTCGATCGCGCCGATGGCCGTCTGCATTTGTTCGTGCCCGTACAGGACGGCCCCGAGCATGACTTCCTCGGAAAGCACATTGGCTTCCGACTCCACCATCAGCACCGCGTTTCGCGTACCGGCCACCACCAGGTCAAGATCCGACTCCGCCACGGTGGACATGCTCGGATTGGCGAGGTAGGCACCGTTGCGGTAACCCACGCGCATGGCGCCGATCGGCCCCTGGAAGGGCAATCCCGAAATCGACAGCGCCGCAGATGCGCCGATCAGCGACGGGATATCCGCATTGATCTCCGGGTCCACGGAAAGTACGGTCGCAATTACCTGCACTTCATTGCGATACGACTTGGGGAAGAGCGGCCGGATCGGCCGGTCGATCAGCCTCGAGGTCAGCGTTTCCTTTTCGCTGGGCCGTCCTTCCCGCTTGAAAAACCCGCCGGGTATTCGGCCCGCAGCATAGGTCTTTTCCTGATAGTTGACCGTGAGCGGGAAGAAATCCCGTTCACCGCCGGGGCCTTTCTGGCCCACCGCGGTAACCAGCACCACCGTGTCGCCCATGGTGACCAGCACGGCGCCATCTGCCTGCCGCGCCATTTCTCCGGTTTCGATGGTGACGGTCTGGTCACCGTATTCAAACGATTTGCTTAACTTCACTCTTCCATTCCCTGCGCAAACGCTCACTGCCCGCGAAGCGGACAGAATCGATGTGTGCCATAACGAATCAGAGCCGTCGACGCGGCTCTGAGAAAAAAAGGATTCAACGTCTCAAACCAAGGCGGCGTATCAGGTCCTGATAGCGCGCCTGATCGTTCTTCTTCAGATAATCCAATAACTTGCGGCGCTGGTTGACCATTTGAAGCAACCCTCGCCGCGAGTGGTGATCTTTCTTGTGGTCTGTAAAATGACCGGTCAACTGCTTGATTCTCGCCGACAACAGCGCCACCTGAATCTCCGCCGAACCCGTATCGCCCTCGCTGCGCTGATATTCAGCGATGATCCCGGATTTTTCTGCTGCACTCAGCCCCATCAATGTCACTCCGTACCGGTCGCCGGAGTTGTCCCGGTAACCGGACTGGTCATGTTCTGCCTGCCCGAAAAACCGCGTATTCTACTCGTACCGTCCCGTTCGTTCCACGCTTTTTTACCAATCCCTCATTTGGCGTTCCGGGATACCGCGAATACGCGCCGCGGCGCCAGGCTTCCGGTGGCCGAAACCTCGCCGATTCCCAGGAATTCTCCGTCCGGGGAGTAGACACGATCCTGGCCTCGCGGCCACACCGACTGCGCGGCCGCCGCGCGACCGCTGGTTAAAGGCCCGCG
>VYEH01000440.1:2691-6337 GCA_009843005.1 Pseudomonadota bacterium
TCCAACCGGAAGATTCGCACGGTGCGCGGCTTGCGCGGAACCTCGACTCCCTGGCGGGCCAGCGTGTAGAGACGCTGACCCTTGTATTTAAGAGCCGAATACATCGGCGGAACCTGTTCGTACTCGCCAGTGAATCCGCCAAGAACCTCTTCCACCGCTTCCTTTGAAAACTCGACCTGGGGACTTACGCCGACAACCGAACCCTGAGCGTCCCCCGTGTCGGTGGACCGACCCAGGCGCGCCCTCACGCGATAACTCTTGCGCGCGTCCAGGAGGTAGGAACAGACCTTCGTCGCCGTACCCAGGCACACCGGCAGCATCCCGGTCGCCAGCGGGTCGAGGCTGCCGGTATGCCCTGCCTTCTCGGCCCTGTAGAGCCGCCTCCCGTGCTGCAGCGCCTGATTGGAGGTGAAGTCGGCGGGCTTGTCGAGCAACACGATACCGCTCACGGCGCGCCTGGCGTTGCGCTTCACGCGGACGACTCTCCGCCGGACGGGCTCGATTCAACGTCAGGCGATTCGTCGCCGGCCGATTCTCCGGCGGCGGCATCGATCAGGCGGGTCAACTCAAGTCCCCGTTTCGAACCTTCATCCAGTGAGAATCTCAGTTCGGGCGTATGCCGCAGGCGGAGCAGTCCGGCGACCCTGGACCTGAGATAGCCGCTGGCCCGTTCGAGGGATGAGTACACGGGTTCCGGATCTGCATCCGGATCCAATGTACTGAAGAAAACGCGAGCCACCCGGATATCGCCCGAGACCTGCACTTCGGTGACGCTGACGCCCTGCAGACGCGGGTCCTTTACGTCGCCGCGCAGCAGGTCGTTCAATGCCCGCTGCAACTGCGATGCGACGCGTAGCGCTCTAGCCCTCAACCCTTGCGCTCGACTTCCATCCGCTCGTAGCACTCGATCTGATCGCCGACCTTGACGTCGTTGTAATTCCTGACGCCGATACCGCACTCCGTTCCTGCCCGAACCTCGTTTACATCATCCTTGAAGCGTCGCAGCGATTCGAGTTCGCCCTCGTAGATCACCACGTTGTCCCGCAACACCCGGATCGGGTTGTTCCGTCGTACATGCCCGTCCATCACCAGGCACCCGGCGACATTTCCGAATCGTGGCGAACGGAAGATATCCCGCACCTCGGCGAGGCCGACGATCTGCTCCTTGATTTCCGGCGCCTGCAGTCCGCTGACGGCCGCCTTAACGTCGTCAATGGCCTCATAGATGATGCTGTAGTAGCGCACATCCACGCCCGTCTCCTTCAGTGCTTCCCTGGCTGAGGCGTCCGCACGGACGTTGAAGGCGATCACGATGGCCTTCGATGCCGCCGCCAACTGGATATCCGACTCGGTAATGGCGCCGACGCCGCTGGAGGTGATACGGACCTTGACGTCGGAGGTGGAAACCTGCTCCAGCGCCTCCCGGATCGCCTCGGCGCTGCCGTGCACATCGGCCTTGATGAGCAATTGCACGGACTCCATCTCACCCTCGGCCATCTGGCTGAAAACGTCGTCCAGCTTGACCGCCTGCTGCTGCGCCAGCTTGACGTCGCGTGTCTTGGTCCGCCGCAGGTCGGCGACTTCCCGGGCCTTGCGCTCATCGGCCACCACCAGCATGTCGTCACCCGCCAGCGGCGTGCCAGAGAGTCCGACCACGACGGCGGGCGAAGACGGCCCGGCGTCCCTGATCGGGGCGCCCGACTCATCGAACATGGCACGTACCCGGCCATATTCCTGACCCGCCAGCACGATGTCACCGGGCTTCAGTCGTCCCTGGCCGACCAGGACCGTGGCGACGGCTCCACGACCCCGCTCCAGGCTGGATTCGAGCACCACCCCGGAGGCCGGCCCGCTGTCGGGCGCCTGGATGTCCAGTACCTCTGCCTGCAACAGGATCGCGTCCAGTAAATCCTCGATTCCGGCACCGGTCACGGCGGAAACGTCCACGAACAGATTATCGCCTCCCCAGGCATCGGGAATCACCTCAAGCTTGGATAGTTCCTGTCGAACACGGTCCGGGTCGGCGTCTTCCCGGTCGATCTTGTTGACGGCAACCACGAGCGGGACTTCAGCCGCCCGGGCGTGCTTGACCGCCTCTTCCGTCTGCGGCATGACGCCGTCGTCCGCGGCAACCACCAGCACGACGATATCGGTCATCTGGGCGCCCCGGGCACGCATCGCTGTGAACGCCGCATGTCCCGGGGTATCCAGGAAGGTCACTCGTCCCTTGTCCGTTGCCACCGAATAGGCGCCGATGTGCTGCGTGATGCCGCCGGCCTCGCCCGCCGCTACACGCGTTCGGCGTATGTAGTCCAGCAGCGAGGTCTTGCCGTGGTCCACGTGCCCCATCACCGTCACCACGGGCGGACGCGACCCCAGCGGCGCCTCGCCGCTGGCCTTCACCACGGATTCGAGAAGCTGGTCCTCCAAGCCGGTTTCCGTAATGGGCTTGGCGGTGTGGCCCATCTCCTCCACCACCAGCACCGCGGTATCCTGATCGATGACCTGGTTGATGGTCACCATCATGCCCATGTTCATGAGCGACTTGATCACCTCGCCGGACTTGACGGCCATCCGTTGCGCGAGATCGCCTACCGTGATCGTCTCGCCGAGCGCGACCTCGCGAACCACGGGAGCGGTGGGCTTTTCGAAGGCATGCTGACTCTCGACGCTGAGATGTACCGGGCGCCGGCGGGGCCGCTTCCTTCGCCGCCGGGCGGTAGTCCCCGGCGCCACGTGCAGCGTACTGTCTGACGATGGTTTTGCGGCCTGCCGCGCACGTTGCATCTCCATTTTTGCCTGCGCGGCCCGCTCCCGCTGTTTCTGTTCCTTGCTGCGGCGCTCCTCCTCCGCCTTCCGCCGTGCCTCCTCGTCCTTTCGCCGCCTGCTTTCGGTCTCGGCCTGCCGCCGTGCCTCGAGCTCGCGTTGTTCCTGTTCCACTCTGAGTCGGGATTCTTCCGCGGCTCTCCTGGCCTCCTCAGCCGCAACCTTGCGCTCGTGCTCCTTGCGTTCCGCCTGTGCAACCCGTTCCGCATCGGCACGTTGCCGCTCCAGCTCAACGGCACGTTTGGCATCCAGTTCTTCCTGTTTTTTCCGGGCCTGTTCTTCGAGTACATCCCGTTTGATGTAAGTGCGTTTGCGGCGTACTTCCACGCTCACGGTCCGCGAACGGCCCTGGCCGCCGGACAGCCTGATCTCACTCTGGGACTTGCGCTTCAGCGTGATCTTGCGAGGCGTGGAGGCGCTTGCATCCTTGCGTCCGTGGGCGCGGCGCAGATGGGTCAGCAGCTCGAGCTTGGCATCGTCGCTGATGGTGTCCTCAGCCCCCGCGACGTCGATGCCGGCCTCGTCCAGTTGGGACAGCAACCGCTCCACGGGCACCCGCAGGACCTGGGCAAATTGTGTAACCGTTACATCAGCCATTCGGTTCTCCCGGGTCCCCTTCGAACCAGTGGGCTCGCGCGGCCATGATCAGGGTCGCCGCTCGTTCAGGTTCCAGGATCTCGATATCCTCAAGATCGCCCACCGCCTGCTCGGCCAGGTCCTCGCGGGTCACGACACCGCGACTGGCCAACTGGAATGCGAGTTCGCGATCCATGCCGTCAAGATCCAGCAGGTCTTCCGCGGGCTCGGCCTGGTCCAGGAC
>VYEH01000440.1:6347-14468 GCA_009843005.1 Pseudomonadota bacterium
CCCCCACCCCCCAACCCCCCCACCCCGCCCCCGACCCCGAGACTGGCCAAGAGTTTTTATATCTCGCTTAAGATGGCTTCATTTAACAGCAGGTCTTCCGCGGGCTCGGCCTGGTCCAGGACTTCCTCGGTGACAATGGCCTGGGTAATCAGTACGTCCCTGGCCCGGGCCCTGAGTTCGGTGACGATCTCCTCGTCGAATTCCTCGATCGATATCAGTTCATTCGCCGGTACGTAGGCGACTTCTTCCAGGGAAGAGAAACCTTCCTGCACCAGGATGCTGGCCACGATTTCATCCACATCCAGTTCCGTCATGAAACTGGTCAGTAGTTCCCGCGTCTCCTGCTCGCTCTTTTCCTCGGCATCGGTCTCGGTCATGACGTTGAGTTCCCAGCCGGTCAGTTCGCTGGCCAGACGAATGTTCTGCCCGCCCCGGCCGATGGCCTGGGAGAGTTTCTCCTCGTCGACGGCTATATCCATGCTGTGGGCTTCCTCGTCCATGACGATGCTCACCACGTCGGCCGGAGACATGGCATTGATGACGAACTGAGCCGGATTCTCGTCGTAGAGGATGATGTCCACGCGTTCTCCGGCCAGCTCGTTGGAAACGGCCTGAACGCGCGAGCCGCGCATGCCCACGCAGGCGCCCACGGGATCGATGCGCGCGTCGTTGCTCCTGACCGCGATCTTGGCCCTCAGGCCCGGGTCTCTCGCCGCGCCGATGATGTCTATCAGGCCCTGACCCACTTCAGGCACCTCCAGCTTGAAGAGCTCAACCAGGAACTCCGGTGAGGTGCGGGTCATGAACAGTTGCGGACCCCGCTGCTCGGATCGAACTTCGCGGAGCATGCCCTTGACGCGGTCCTGGGGTTTGATGGGCTCTCGGGGAATGAGGTCTTCGCGGGCCAGGAATCCCTCAGCATTGCCGCCGAGGTCCACGTAGGCGCCGTTGCGGTCGACCCGCTTGACGATACCGCCGACCAGGTCGCCTTCCCGGTCCTGGTAGTCCTCGATCACCTGTGCGCGTTCGGCCTCGCGGACCTTCTGGACGATGACCTGTTTGGCGGTCTGTGCCGCGATCCGCCCGAATTCAACCGATTCCAGCGGCACTTCCACGTATCCGCCGGGCTCGGCGCCGGCATCCACTTCCACCGCGTCCTGGAGTCTCAGTTCCCTGAGCGGCTCCTCCAGTTCGTCCGAGTCGTCGGCAAAGACCATCCAGCGCCTGAAGGTCTCATATTCGCCGCTCCTTCGATCGATGGAAACCCGGACATCGATATCCTCGCCGTGTTTCTTGCGGGAGGCGGAGGCGAGCGCGGCTTCGATGGCCTCGAAGATAATCTCCTTGTCCATGCCTTTCTCGTTGGAAACCGCGTCGGCCACCATCAGGATCTCTTTGCTCATCGCTCGAATGTCCTCACGAAAAACGTCACAGACTCGAAACCAGCCGCGCCGAGGCGATCTCCGCCGGCTGCAACCGCCAGATCTCACCGTCCACGTCCATCACGATCGACTCATCGCGAATGCCCAGCAGGCGCCCGCTCAGCATGCGCCGGCTTTCCCTTGGCTCTCTGAGGCGGACTTTCGCCCGGCAGTCCCGAAACCGCCGGAAGTGCTCCAGAGTGCGCAAGGGCCGATCCAGTCCCGGAGACGACACTTCCAGCACGTATCGGCCGGGAAGCGGGTCTTCCACATCCAGAAAGGCGTTGAGTTGACGGCTGACGAGCTCGCAGTCCGCGAGATTGACGCCATTCTCCTTGTCGATGAAAACCCGGAGCAGGCCCCGCCGGCCGACACGGACATCGAGATCCACCAATTCGTAACCGAGCGCCTCAAGCGGCGGCTCCAGCAGATCCAGGAGTCGCTGTTTACGTATAGCGTGATCCATAGTCCGTCGCAGGTACAAAAAATGGGCCCGCGGCCCATTGTTATTCCATCGTCCTCCGCAATGCGCATGCTCGGCGACGCCAAACAAAAGGCCCCAAACGGGGCCTTCCAACTAAGGCTTTGCCTCAAAAAACAATACCAACTAGTTGAATATTAAGCTAAACAACCAGCGGTAAAACGCTTGACATCCCGCCAAATCGGGCGACATTGTACCGTAAATTTCGTATCGAGGGTAGGATCGCCCATGGCGGAAGCGGTTCGAAGAACGACCGATTCGCGCAAGCGCTAGTCCGCTCAGGCGTTGATCGCGGCAAGCACCCGTTGCGGCGTCAACGGAATGTGGCGAACCCGCACGCCAGTTGCCGCGAACACGGCATTGGCCAACGCCGCCGCCGTCGACGACAGGCCGACTTCTCCGATCCCGGTGGGCGGATTATTCGTGGAAATTGCCCGTACCTCGATGTTCGGCATCTCGTGCATTCGCATGACCGGGTGGTCGTAGTAGTTGTTCTGCTGAACCTCGCCGCCGGCGATGTCGATCTGCTCACGCAACGCACTGCTGATTCCGAAGACGACATTGCCTTCGAGTTGCGCCTCCGAATTGCCGGGCTGAAGCAGGTAACCTGCATCCGCGACCAGCCAGAAATTATGCACGTCGATGACGCCACTGGACTCGTCCACGGAAATTTCGGCGATGCCTCCGGCGAACGTGGAACTGTAGCCCGCAAGCGCCAGGCCCAATGCCGTGCCTTCCCGGAGGCGCGACCAGTCCGCCATCTCCGCAACGGTTTCGAGCACGGCCAGGGCTCGCGGATTGTTATGGCAAAGCTGCATGCGAAACTCCAGCGGGTCGGCGTTCCGCGCCGCCGCCAGTTCATCGACGAACGATTCGGCGGCAAACTTCGTATAGCTGGTTGCCACACCGCGCCATGCGCATACCCGCGAGCAGCGTTCCGTGATGATGTGTTCGGCCCTGAAGTTCGGGATGTCATAGCGCGAGCTCTCCGAACCGAGCATGGCGATCACGTCCCGTCCGCCAGACACTTCCCAGCGGGGCGGGTTCATGTATTCGAGCACTTTCGGTGCAGCCACGCGGTGATGCCAGCCCACCAGGTTGCCGTCCGCATCGAATCCCGCCCGCAGGCACTGTGCCGCGGCATTCCTGAAGGTACCGTCCTTGACATCGTCCTCACGGGTCCAGATGACCTTGACGGGCCTGCCGACCGCATGGGAAATGAGCAACGCGTCTTCCACATAGCGCTGGCGCCGCAACGTTCGCCGGCCGAAGCCGCCGCCGATGTACATCGGATGCAGCGCGATCTTGTCCGGCGTGGTTTCCAGGAACTCCGCCGCACCGAGAATGGAAAGGCTCTGGGTTTGGGTACTGACCCAGATCTCCGCCGCCTTGCCATCCTCCGTCACATGGGCGGTGGCGTTCATGGGTTCCATCTGGGCGTGGTAGGCAGGATCGCTTCTGTAGGTGGCCTCGATGATCTCGGCCGCGCCATCCATGGCTGCGTCCAGATCACCCGCCGCGCGCCATGCAGTGCCCGTCTGCGCGAGATCTTCCGCCTGCCCCACGTAGGCTTCCATATCCGATTCTGTATTGGCTTCGCGGAAACGTGAGGATTCGCTCCAGGTCACGTTCAGCGCCTCCTTGCCCCACTTGCTCGCCTCGTACGTCTCGGCAACAACGGCCACACCCCAGGGTAGAGTCACGATGTCGGTGACGCCTTCCACGGCTCTCGCTGCGGCGTCATCGATGGACATGGGTCCCTCGTCCTCGACAGGCGCTCTCAGTACGGAGGCATACACCATGCCGGGCACCTGAACGTCGATGCCGAATTCGGCGCTGCCATCGGACTTGGCGGGCATGTCCCGCCTCTGCATGTCTCGACCCAGATAGCGATGAGAACCGAAGGGCTTCAGTTCCTCGTCGCTTACCTCCGGCATCGTTTCCGGCAGTTCCGTGAAGGCGACGATCTCGCCATAGCTCAGACGGCGTTCCGACGCAGGATGGACCACGACGCTTGGCTCGGTGAGGAGCTCGCCCACCGGCACATCCCAGTGCAGGGCCGCCGATTGCAGCAGCAGCTTGCGCGCCTGTGCGCCGGCACGGCGCAGCGGATCGAAGTAAGCCTGTACGGTCAGGCTGCCGGCCGTGTAAAGCATGTTCTGGAAGAACGGGTTGCCGTACGCCTCGTCGTGGAAGTCAACCGTCTCGATCCTTACCTTGTCCCAGTCGGCATCCAGTTCGTCGGCAAGAATCAACGGCAAGGCTGTCGAGGAGCCCTGCCCCATTTCGGTGGCCGGGTACTGCACCGTGACCGTATCGTCTGCGCCCAGGGTCACCCAGATATTGGGGGTGATCTCTGTGGAGCCCGCCGCCGGCGCCGACGACTGCTGTTCCGTTGTACACGCGCTGATGAGACCGGACGAACCGATCACCAGGGTCAGCCCGCCGACACCGTGGAGAAATTCGCGTCGGTTTGGCGAAAAAATGCCTGTCGTGTCCTGTTTCTTCACTTCAGACCTCCCCCGCAGCGCGCTCAATGGCCCGTATGATTCGATTGTAGGTGCCGCAACGGCAGAGAATGGTGCTCATGTGGGTGACGATCTCGTCGCGGGTGGGATCGGGATTTGTCGCCAGGAGATCGGCCGCCCGCATGATCTGGCCGGGCTGGCAATAACCGCATTGCGAAACTTCCTCTTCTACCCAGGCTCTCTGAAGCGGATGATCGGAATCGGGCGACAGCCCTTCGATGGTGGTGATCTCGCGGCCTTCGATGGCCGACACGGGCGTCAGGCAAGAGTAAGTCGACGCGCCGTCAATGTGGACGGTACAGGCGCCGCACTGGCCCACCCCGCAGCCGAACTTGGTCCCGGTGTACTTGAGGTGTTCCCTGATCACCCAGAGCAAGGGCGTCCGCGGATCGGCATCGACTTCGACAGCCTGTCCGTTGAGCGAAAAATTGGCCATGGCGATTTCCCTGGTAGTGGCGGCGCGAGGCCGGGCAGGAAGCCCTAGAGTAAACCAGCTTGGACGGAAATTTCCAACCAGCAATCCGGACCTGTTGGCGCTATCCGAGCGTCAACGGACCCCGGTCAGACTACACCGGTAGTGATGCCACACAAGCCGGGCCGCTACCGCCCGCCACGGATGCCAGCGATCGCCGGTTTGCGCAAGGGCGGACACGTCGTCCCCCGGGAAAAGGTCTTCGACGCCACGATGAAGCGCCAGATCGCCCGGCGCCCATACGTCGATCCGCTTCAGCGCCGACATCAAGTAGATCGCGGCGCTCCAGGGCCCGATTCCCGGCTGTACGCAGAGCGCCTCGATGGCGTCCTCGTCGCTCATGCGCGCGAGTCCGGCGATGGACAGGCGGCGCTCCACTACAGCCCGGGCAAGCTCGTGACAGTAACGGGCCTTCTGGCGGCTCAATCCCAGCGAACGCAGGCCGTCCTGCCCGGCTCCGTAAACGCGCCGGGCGGTCAATCCCCCGAGGGAGCTGCTCACCCTGCGGGCCAGCGAACGCGCCGCAAGAAAGGAAATCTGTTGTTCGAGGATGATGCGAAACAACGATTCGATACCGGCGCTGCGGCGCCAGAACGCCGGCAAACCCCAGCGCGTCAGGACTGCATCCAGTTCAGGAAACCGCGCCGCCAGCGCAGTCGCGTACCGCGGAAAGCTGCGTGCGTCGAAGGTGCCATAGGGCAGCGAGTCTATCTGCGAGATATCCGGCACGGCCGGCCCACCAGGGCCGTGGGTCGTTCCCATCCCGGCCGCCGCGCGCTCAGGATGACACTTGAGTTGACAGATACGCCTGCTCGGAGATGGCTTGCCAGGGTTGCGACACGGTCATGAATTCCCGCACCGAGTCCCAGACTCTTGCGAACATCGGATCGTCGACCGCAAGTTCGTCAATGACCGAATAGGTGAGTTCCTTCAGGCCGATCAGAACATCGTCGGGGAACTTGCGAACCTCCACGTTCTCGTCCTCCAGCAACTGCGCCAGCGACGTGGCGTTACGCGCCGTAAACTCGGAAACCATGTCCATGTTCGTAGCCTGACAGGCCACCCGAACGATGGCCTTCAGATCCTCCGGAAGGGAGTCCCACGCATCGCGATTGATGATGCACTCCAGCGTGGGGCCCGGTTCCTGCCAGCCGGGGTAGTAGTAGTAGCGGGCTGCCTGGTGCAGCCCGATCGCCACGTCGTTGTAGGGGCTGACCCACTCTGTCGCGTCGATGCTGCCCGTTTGCAGCGCTGTGAAAATCTCCGACAGCGGAAGGTTCACCGGCGTACCTCCCGCGCGCCTCAGGACTTCGCCCCCGATGCCGGGTATTCGCATTTTGAGCCCATGCAGATCCGCCATGCTGTTGATCGGGCGATTGAACCATCCACCCATCTGAACGCCGGTATTGCCGGCGGGAAACGGCATCAGGTTGAAAGGTTCGTAGACTTCACGCCATAGATCCAGGCCGCCGCCGTAGTACAGCCAGGCATTCTGTTCGTGGGCGTTCAGGCCGAACGGGATCGTTGCGAAGAATTGCGCCGCCTCGGACTTGCCCCGCCAGTAGTAGGCCGCGCCGTGACCCATTTCTGCGGATCCCTGGGACACCGCATCGAAAACTTCGAATGCGGGAACCAGTTCACCCGCAGCATAGATGGTAATCTCCATGCGTCCACCGCTCATCTCCTGGATGTAGCGGGCCAGCGTGTTGACGCCGGTACCGAGACCGGGGAAATTGGGCAACCACGTCGTCACCAGCTTCCAGGAAAAACGCTCCGCCGAGGACGAAACGCCCTGCTGCTGGGTCTGCGGGGTACAGGCTGCGAGCGCCGCGCCTCCTCCGAGTCCGCCGATAAACTCCCGTCGTTTCATAGCCTCAATCTCCTCTGCGCCCGTACCCGCTCGATCGGGGTACGCTGCCGGATATTCGCAATCCTGTCTGCTTCCATTGCGACGAAAGCTAGTCGCCGTGGACGATGCCGGTGGCGATACCGAGTTCTTCGGTCACGCCGTAAAAGTCTACTACAGGGCGTCCGCCCACGCCTGTGCGGTAGGCCGCGGCTGCGGCAATCCAGGTCTGCAGTTCCATGAACCCGATGCCGCCTTCCTCAACCACCTTATGCTGATCCCATTCGTCGATCATGTGCAATTCGTCGGCTGTCAGGGCGTCGAGAAAGCGTTTGTCGATCTCCGGATTGAGCCGCATCTGCGTCGGTGTTCGGGCCCCATCGACGATCATCTGCGCACCCTCATGGTGCATGACCTGCAGGCGCTCCAGCCACTCGGCCTTGTTCAGGGATTCGGACCGCGACCCGCCTGACAACTGCCACGCCGTGACACTCTCCTCCCCGGTGCCGAAATCCGGATAATAGCGAGTCGGGTGGTGCGACATGCCTCCGGATGCGAGAAAGAGCACACGCCGTCCAAGCGTTGCGGCAAATCGCCCGATCGCCTCGCCCAGCAGCCGA
The DNA here is from genome assembly GCA_009843005.1 of Pseudomonadota bacterium. GTDB lineage: Bacteria > Pseudomonadota > Gammaproteobacteria > Steroidobacterales > Rariloculaceae > UBA6522. Next base: position 13,716 of record VYEH01000440.1, read on the forward strand.
GTGCGCCTGAACGGTACGAACGGTTCGGTGACGCAGTTGATGAACACCGGGATGGTCGGGTAGCGATCGAGCCCACCCAGCACCCGGGTGAGCGTCTGTGAAAAAGCGTGATCCACTGTCATGTCGTATGACACGGCCGGATCCAGACCGGATTGCCGAAGCGCCTGGACGCACTGCAGCGCGGTGTCCCCGGGTACCGTCAGCGGTCCCTCGAAACCACCGATATCGGCAGCCGCCTGCGCCGCGGCGCCGACGCAGAATGCGGGCATGAGCTTCATGAAGAAACCGTTGAAGTGATCGGAGCCGAAAGCGATGACCAGTTCAGGATCGAACTTCCGCAACGCCGCCCTGCGCTCGCGGTAGACCTGTTCGATCTCATCCCACCGCGCCGGCTTGCGCGCGAAGCAGTAATTCAACGGGCTGTGTGAGGCGCAGAGTAAGGCAGCTTTCAATTCGGATACCGGTTTGTTGCGGGCCTGGTGCTTTATCAACCTTATAACGCCGTGTCAGCGCGTTCACAAGCGTGCAGATGCGCAGCGCCGATGCGTTCAAGAGATGCGGCTGAGCAACTCAGCGCCGTCCGCGCAGTCGATAATGTACGCACCTACCCGGGCGAGGCGGGCCGGATCGTCGATGGCATTGAGGCGCGAGGCCAGTTCATCGGCGACAGCCGGATTGAACTTGTGCTTCGCGAGTTGGCGCAGCAGCGCTCGCTGCTCCGCCAGGCCCTGTTTGCGGCCCTGCTCCAGGCCC
>VYEH01000069.1 GCA_009843005.1 Pseudomonadota bacterium
GAATTAATATATGTGTAACGCAATAGTCGCACGGTCACTCAAGGGAATAGCGAAAGCGCAGAAGGATCATGAGCGCCGGTCCGGTGGTTGCCGGGCACTCGAAGCTTCGGAGAACCCGCTGGCGGCGTATGTTGCTCGGTAAACCGCCGGTATGGGCACCGACAGACCTTCCGTGACGCTCGAACACAATGTCAGATCAGCCATGGATAATGCAGGGTATGGACTCCGCCCAAGGAACAAATCGGCGGTCGGTGCAGGAATCCAAATGAATGCTGGCTCGCGAGCCTTCGCGGATTGATTCGCGCTGGCGCGACTCTTTGTGCGACACGAAACCGGCGTACGAACACGGTTTCGTCACGAGATCAAAGCGGATCTCGAAGCCCAACATCAGGCTGGTGGTACGCTCTACGGCGTTCGCCCCGACGGTGCCTATGTTGCACGCACCAAGGATGGAGAACAGGTGCTCAGTATGCCCGGCCGGGAATCTGCCTGACCCTAGTCGCCTGCTCTTGTGGCCGAACCGACTCGTCGTGAAACTGCTGGCCCGAACGGGTGGGCAAGTCTACCCTGACACGCATGGGTGGATTTAGAGGGCTCGAAATAATCGACCCCGATGCCATTGTGCAGAGCACTGCGCCTCGCAGTGGCATGAATGCAGCTCGTGAGGCGTCGCGTCGGCGACAGGCTGCACTCAGCGCCGACTGGGCGCACATGGTGGAAACCACTCTAACCGGGGCTGGCATCCACCGCCATATGGTGGACGCGTAAAGGGCAGGCCTTTGGACCGTCCTGCATTTCGTATCGGTTGACTCGCTCGATCAGGCGCTCGCCGGTATCCGCAACCGCGTCGTGCTCGGCGGTCATCGTCACTTGGAAGCCGAAGTAAGGCCGCAGTTTTCGCGATCGCATGACAATCTGCTGGCGGCGATAGCGCGGTCAGACGTTTCCATGCTCTACGACAACACCGATCTCGCCCGCCCGCACCGGGAGGTAGGCATTCTCAGGAACGGAACGTGGTGGACCGCCGAGGTTTTTCCCGACCGGGCGAGCGCAGCTCTCGTGCGGACCGGGCCGACGCATTCAGAAGTCGTTCGCTGCGATCACCACAATGGCCGAGCGCCGCGGCGGGCCGTCCGCTCTGACAAATCCGTGATGCGGGATGCTTCGCCGCGCTCGACCTGGCCACGGATCAGGGCCTCCCTCAGAAGGCGCGCGGCTTCGGGCCTCAGACTGTCACTGCGTGCGACGTAGCGCGCCATGCGGCGATCATGAGGCGACTCACCCCGCCGTTTCCGTCCGGGAACGGATGGATATGGTTCAACCGGTGATGGGCCGCCGCCGTGGCGAGGACGCGTACCGCGGGCCCCACTCCTTCGAAGCGATAGCACCTCTCGAATTGCGCCATGAACGATCCAATCGAGCGGCTCGACGGCGGGATATGGCGGCCGACAGCGACATCGTGCTCGGGTGCCGAGCGCCATTCCCCCGGCGCCATGCGGAATTCGGCATGGTTGGACTTGACGGTCAGCATCGCCTCCGGCGCGTCGCGGTAGAACTCGGCGTGCATCCCCAGCGGATGAATCTGCACGATGCAGGCTCGGGCAGCCGGTTCTTGGCAGCCAGGCGATCGATCTCCTCTTGGACACGGATTTGGGCGGTTGCCTCGATCTGGAGGTTGCGCCGCTTTTCGTCACCGTCAAGGTCGCCGGCGAGCGCGCGCTCAATATCCCGGGGCCGGGTGTTGTGGCCCCCGATGAGATTGCTGTAGTAGCAGTTCATCTGGCGCGCGACGCCGGAGAGACTTGCGGTCGTAGCGGGATGCAGCCGGGCGCCCAGGACGACGCTGGCCGAAAAGAGTTCTGCGATCACGTCGGCGATCGCTTCAGGTGCCTCCTCCAGCCGGGCAGGCTCGAACCGGGTTGGCGATTCGATGATGTGATTGGCCGATATCATGAGGATAAAAACTCCTGATTTTCTGGAGGTTATGATAGAAGTGCATTGAATTTGGCCGATCTGATGGCCGGTCCTGTCAGATTACCGATGCGCTGCCATGCCCGTTCCCGGTTCTGTCTGGGAGATCATGGAACTCCGACGTGCACGTACCGGGCGTTGTCACGGTTCTGCTTGTTCTGCCGTGTGGCGTGGGCGGTTCTGGCTCCGGCATGCCCGGTTCGGTGACGCCCTCATAGCCGGCCGGCAAGAGCCCGATTACTTGAGTGGGGGAATGTGCCGGCGGCGTGGACGGTATATGGCTGTCAGATGAACGGCATGTAATAGTCCCGGATTTCATCCACAGACTTTCCGGACAGTCTTTTGGCTTCATCGCGTTTGAGTTCGATCAGGGCCTTGCACAGCAACGCACCGACTGCTTGCTGCACAGGTTGATTCCCAGCCAGGGCATCGAGTGCTCGTGGAAGACTTGACGGGACATGGCGTGTCGCACGCGTTTGTTCCAACCCGTCGAGGTCTTCCTCCGGAGGCAAGTCGTAATTGTTCTCGATGCCAAGCCGCGCGGCGTGCAGGACTGTTGCAACCGCGAGGTACGGGTTTGTCGCTGCATCGGCCTTCCGATGCTCAAGCCGGGCGGAGCG
>VYEH01000098.1:0-1099 GCA_009843005.1 Pseudomonadota bacterium
ATTAGGCTTTATTCGAGTTGTTCCAGCCATTAACAGTAACTACCGATTTAACATTAACCAACTATTGAACGGGTACCGAAAACGATGAAGCTCAGTGCACCGCGGGATGCAATCCTGAAACCCCTTCAGGCAGTGATCGGCGTGGTAGAGCGCCGTCAAACCATGCCTATACTCGCCAATGTACTGCTGACGACACGGGAAAACCGTCTGTTTATCGCGGCAACGGACCTGGAAGTGGAACTGGTGGCAGAGACGGAAGTGGAGATCGAAGCCCCCGGGGAAATCACGGTACCGGGACGCAAGCTGCACGATATATGCAGAGCTCTTCCCGATGGAGTGAACGTCGAATTAAGTGTCTCCGGTGACAGGGTCACGTTGAAGGCGGCCCGCAGCCGGTTCACCTTGTCGAGTCTCCGGGCCGAGGACTTCCCGGTCGTGGAAGAGATCGCCGCACAGCAGGATGTACGGGTGAACCAGCATGGCTTCCGCAAACTGTTGGAGAAGACGCACTTCTCCATGGCGCACCAGGATGTCCGCTACTATCTGAACGGGCTGCTGCTTGAAGCCGACGCAGACACGCTGCGCGCGGTCGCCACGGATGGCCACCGCCTGGCTCTGTCTGAACTGCAACTGGACACGCCGGCACAGAAGAGCGAACAAGTCATTCTGCCCCGCAAGGCGGTCCTGGAACTGCTGCGGCTTCTTGACGGGGATGGTGAGGTCGCCCTTTCCCTGGGAACCAACCACCTGCGGGTACAACTCGGACCGATCCGATTCACCTCCAAGCTGATCGACGGACGCTTTCCGGAGTACGGCCGTGTTATCCCGACCGATGTCGGCAAGGTCATTACGGTGGACTGCAGCGTCATGCGCCATTCCCTGCAGCGTGCCGCGATACTGTCGAACGAGAAGTTCCGGGGCGTGAGGTTGTACGTCAAGGACGCCATGGTGACCATCAAGGCGAACAATCCCGATCAGGAGGAGGCCGAGGAGAAGCTGGAAGTCGAATATGATGGAGACGAGATGGAAATCGGCTTCAATGTCAACTACCTGTTGGATGCACTCGGCGCCGTGGACGAAGACCGTGTCCAGTTGGGAT
>VYEH01000098.1:1109-2563 GCA_009843005.1 Pseudomonadota bacterium
GGATTGAGCGACGCGAATTCCAGTTGCCTGATCAACTGCCCAACCACGACGGATACCAAATTCGTGGTCATGCCCATGCGGCTATAGTCATCCCCACGGGGGAAGCGCTTGCCGCTCAGTCGACTGAGGATCGAGTTCTTCCGCTGCTTGACGCATGTCGAGCTGGCGCTGGATCCGGAGCAGAATTATTTCTTTGGACCCAACGGGGCAGGTAAGACAAGCCTCCTGGAGGCGATTCACGTCTTGGGGCGGGGCCGGTCCTTCCGGCTCAGGCAGAACAAGCGACTGATTCAACACGATGCTCCCGGATTTACCGTATTCGGTGAAGTCCACCACAGCGGTCGCACCCATAAACTCGGAATCACAGTAGATGCCGGTGGTCGCCAACTTCGGCTTGACGGTAAAAAAGGACCGGCGATGACGGAGTTGGCGCATATCCTCCCCGTATACGTCATTGAACCCAGCGTCCACTTTCTGATCGAAGGCGGTCCCGGCGAACGGCGCCGTTTCCTGGATTGGGGCGTGTTCCACGTGGAACCGAACTATATTCCCGCGTGGCGCCGCTACCGGCGGGTACTGGGGCAGCGCAACGCCGCTTTGCGCACCGGGCAGTTCCCCGAGAGTTGGGACAGAATGATCGCAGCCTCGGGGATGCAGATCACGCAGGCTCGAGAGCGATACGTGGAGGAACTGGGCAAAGCGTTGGCTGGTTTGGGGGAAGCGCTGCTGGGGCAACCGCTGGAGCTGAATTATCGTCCTGGATGGCGGATGGACAGGACCCTGCAAGTTGCGCTGCGGCAGTCCCGCCAGCGGGACCGGCAAACCGGCGCCACACAGGTGGGTCCGCATCGAGCGGATCTGGAGATAAGGCTTGGCGCTCGCGGCGTTCGCGAGGAGATCTCCAGAGGCCAGCAAAAGCTGGCCGCGGCGGCCCTGGTGTTGGCGCAAGTCCGCGTGTTGGCGGAGACGAAGGGGCGTGGTGGTACGTTGTTGGTGGATGACCCCGCTGCCGAACTGGACGAGGCGGCTCTCGGAGCGCTGTTGTCGGCTCTCGACACGCTGCCCGCGCAAAGGATTATCACCGGACTTACCGAGACCTCGCTCACGGGATCGCAAGCGTCCTCGACGTTCCACGTGGAACAGGGCCGCGTGTATCCGATGTTATAATGGGCCGGTTTGGGTAAACATGAGTCGCAGGATGGTCTCCGACGACTATACCTCCAGCAATATCAAAGTGTTACGCGGACTGGAAGCAGTCCGCAAACGCCCCGGTATGTACATCGGCGACACCGATGACGGCACGGGCCTGCACCATATGGTTTTCGAGGTGGTCGACAACTCCGTCGACGAGGCGCTGGCGGGTTTCTGCGATAGACTCAGGGTAACCTTTCACCCGGACGAATCCGTCACTGTGACGGATGACGGACGTGGAATTCCGGTGGAGGTTCCCCCGG
>VYEH01000300.1 GCA_009843005.1 Pseudomonadota bacterium
CTGCGGCCGGATGATCCCGTTTTTTGCCCGGTAGCGCGCTCACGTGCATCGCTAACCATACTCTTCCAGGGGAGTGGAAAGCGTGAGGCGACACCGGCAGGCAGAGATTCTGCAGACGGTGTCTGCAAAATTCCGCTGGATAGGGGAACCGCTGATTATTCAGACGGTGTCTGGAGAACTCGCTTGAGTGAATACAATCCTGGCCGACCGACTTGCGTTCACTGTTCGCACTCGATAAGCGCAGAAGAATGCACTATTCTAACGTCTCATAAGATGCGTTAATTGTGAGACCGGCATGAACATCACCAAAGACATTCGCCCCCTGACCGAATTCAAACGGAACACCGTGGCGGATACTCTTCACCATTGAAGGCTCGACGGTCTACGTCCTCCATGTCCGACACGGTGCCCGGGACTATTGGCGGCCATGATCTAGGTCCCAGGCGTGGCCCTCTCCTACGAACCCGCGATCAGAGCGCCGGACACCTGAGGATCCGGCGCCCCTCGTGTTGTTGCGCGGCCCACTATCAGAGTTCGGCCGACATCACCGGCATGAACTTCTGAATCCGCTTCCCGTTGTCGACTTCGCCCGTGAAGATGTTCCCCATCGAGTCGATTCCGATCGCATTGGGGAAGTGAATCTGACCGGCCAGCCGGCCGTGCTCGCTGAAGTGGCCGAGCGTTTCGCCGCTGGCGCGATCGATGATCCAGACCACATGGTTGTTGCCGTCGGCTTCGAAGAGATACTTCTGCTCCGGGTCCTTGGAAATGATCATCTTGTACATGGTGCCGCAGGGACCCCATGTGCCACCCATGAGCTCCAGGCCACCGCATCCTCGTGCCGGCGTATTGGGTGCAACAAAAATGTCCTGCAACCACTCGCCCGCAGTCGTGAACACCTGGATCCGGTTCGACCCGCGCTCGCCGACGTAGACCTTCCGGTCGTTGGAGATCTCGATGAAGTGCAGGGCAGGCGCCAGATCCCTCACTTCGGGCGGCGGCCCGCCGTCCCACGTGTAGCCCGGAATCGGTTCGTTGGAGATCTCGCTCAGCGGCATCCCGTAGCCGCCCCAACCGCGCTTGAACTCGCCGGTTGAGGCGTCGAAGACCACCACGCGTTTCTGGTCGATGATGTACAGCTCGTTGTCGACCTCGTCGAGCTGGAAACGCCCCTTGTTGCGGAAGGCGTCGGTTTCCTGGTTGTTCTCGACGTTGGGCGCGCCGGGCGGCGGCCGATGGCCGAAGTCCCAGACGAACTCGCCTTCGCGCGTGAACTTCAGGATGCTGTCCTGCGGCGCGGTGCCGGCGACCCAGACGAAGCCCTGCGTATCGGCGATCACCGTCTGCAGCGCGGTCGGCCATAGCGGGTGATGGTCGGCATCGCCCCATGCGTTTACCACGTTGCCTTCCGGGTCCAACTCGATGATCTCGGGACCCAGCACGCAGCACAGTCCATTGCCGTTGATATCGCCGCTGATCTCGTTCGGCTGGGCAGCTCGGTTGCGGTTGATGAACCAGACGTGGTCCATGTGATCCACATGGATCCCTGTGACCTGCTGCATGCTCCACCGGTTGGGGAGCGGCTTCGGCCAGAAGGGGTCCACCTGGTACTGCGGCGCCCCGTTTTCGTCCAACGCCTGTCCCTCGACCACCTGCGCCTGTCCTACCGATCCACCGGCAAGCGCCAGACCGGCGCCAATGACGAGGGCCACGCCGTTGAATGTCCATCGACTCGTTATCGTTTTCATGTGAGCTTCCTCCTGCTCAATACTCCGTCCATTAGTACCATCCCCTATACCAATCCCACCGCCCACATGAGGCACACTGCCGCGAAGGAGGCGATGCCGCCTACCAGCGTGGCCCCGCCGTAGCCGAAAATGGCGTCATTGACCGGCAGCCGGCTCAGCGACGTGCATATCCAGAAATAGCTTGAATTCACGTACTTGATGATGACCGAGCCGCTCGCCCCCGAGAGCATGGCCGCTTCGGGGGAAAGCGCCAGGCTTCCCAGCATGGGCGCGACCAGGGCGCCCGCGGTGATGACGCCCACTGTGGTGGAGCCGGTGATCATGTTGCCGATGATGCCGATCACGAAGGGCAGCAGGATCGACGGCAGGCCGTAGGCGGCGAAGAAGCCCGCGATCGCTTCCACCGCGGGCGTGCCCTTGAGAATCTCGCTCAGGGAGCCGCCCAGCCCGGTGACCACCAGGATCATCGCCGACACCCGCAGACCGTCCTCCACCCAGCCGTTGGTGGCGGCCTTGCGGTGCTCCGGCGTCCTGATGTTGCGGTAGGCCAGCCAGACGCCAATGCTCAGCGCCATCACCGGCCAGCCAATGTAGGCCAGCCCCGCCCGGACGATGTGGTCTTCGTCCAGGAACAGCCGGGAGACGCTCTGGGCGGAGATCAGCACGATGGGCACGAGTATGGGGGCGTAGGAGCTCAACGCGCCGGGCAGTCCCTCTTCCGTCTATTCTTCGAGGAAATCCCCGCCCACGAACTCGTCGTCCGGCAGCGTCTTGATTCTCGGGCCCGCGACGTACTGCCCCCAGAC
>VYEH01000154.1 GCA_009843005.1 Pseudomonadota bacterium
CGTCGGGGCTGCCGGCCTGGGGGCAGGCCCATGTCCGGGCTGCCCGGCAGCGGGTCGTCGACGACTGTGCCTGGGCCGTCGATGTGGAACGCCCGGGGCCGTACATCGTGGAACTGCGGCGCTGGCCGCGGGAACTCAATCATCCCATACGCGCGGGATTGCCGCCCGGCGAGCCGATTCCCGGCGGTCCCACCCACCGGGACCCGCCCGGCGAATCCTTCGCGGCGGTCCGCGCATCGCTCGTCCTCGGTGCGGATGCCTACACCGTTCCGGTAGGCGAGGGCGATCGCAGCGCGCGGTTCCAGGTGGAGCTGCGCCCGGGCAAGGCCATGCTCACGGCCACATTCGAGGATGACGCCGGCACGATACTGCCTTCGTACTATGCCTACCTTTATCCGCAGCCGTCGGCACCGGCGCTGGACCTGGAGTCGCGGGTCATGTCGGATTCGGGGCCGCAGGGGTGGTGGCAAGCCGACCTCGGCAGCGTTCATGACATCGAATCGATCACGCTGCACGGTTGCGGCACCGGCGAGTGCCCCGAGGCGCCGGGCGACTTCTACGTCTTTGTTGCCGAGGAGGATCCCGCCGGCCGTCCGTTCGCGGCCCTGACCCGGGACCCCGGGATCTGGCGCCGCTTCTTCATCGGCGAGGCCGGCGAGTCGCTGGAGATTCCGGTGGGCGCCGCCGGCAGGTACGTCCGGATCCAGCAGGCCCGCGAAGGGGCGCCGGCATTGGCCCAGTTGGAGGTTCGCGGGTCGGCCGTCGAGGCGGCGGAGGCCGAGGGGGATTCGCCCAATATCGTCCTCATTCTGGCCGACGACCTCGGGCTCGGGGAAGTGCGCAGCTACACCAACACCGCGATCGCCCCCGTGGACTCCCCGGTGCCGACTCCGGCCATCGACCGCCTGGCCGAGGAAGGGCTGCGCTTTACCAACGCCCATTCGCCCTCCGCGGTCTGCTCGCCGACCCGCTATGGCCTGCTGACCGGGCGCTACGCCTGGCGAACCCGGCTGAAGGCCGGCACGGTGGTCATGCACGCTCCGTCGCTGATCGACCCCGACGAGCAGACCCTGGCCGAACTGCTCGGGGAGCGGGGTTATGCGACCGCCATGTTCGGCAAGTGGCACCTGGGCCTCGACTGGGCAACCACCGACGGCGAGCCACCCTCCCGAACGGGGGACAACGTGGACTACTCCCGGCCTTACGGTGGCGGTCCCGTGGCCCACGGATTCGACACCTACTTCGGCGACGATACGATCAACTTTCCGCCGTTCACCTGGATGGAAGACGACCGGGTCACGGCCGTGCCCAACGAGCCGGTGCTCAAGGACGAAGTCCTGTACGGGTTCCGCGCCGAGGGGTATGAATTCGTCGACGTACTGCCCGAAACGGTGCGGCGGTCGGTGGACTATATTCGCGATCGGGCGGGCGGCGACCGTCCGTTCTTCCTTTACCTCTCGCTCACGGCCCCTCACGCGCCCATCGTGCCGCCTGAGCGCGTGCCGGCGGATACCGGACGCGGGATGAGCGAATTCGCGCGGGACGACGGGCTGACGCTGTACTCGAACTTCCTCCGCCTGGTGGACTGGTCGGTGGAACAGGTTCTGCGTACGCTCGACGCTACCGGAATCGCCGAGGATACGCTGGTGATATTCACGTCGGACAACGGCGCGGCCAAACCCTTCGCCTCCCACGACCATATCTCCCCGGGTTTCGTCGACGGCGTGCTCCTGCGCGGGCAGAAGGCCGATGCCTTCGAGGGCGGGCACCGCATCCCGCTGCTGTTCCGCTGGCCCGGCCGGATCGAGGCGGCGCGGGTCAGCGACGCCCTGGTCGAGCTGAACGACATCTATCGCAGCGTCGCGGAGATCGTCGGCGTGGAGGCGCTCACCGCCGGGGGACAGGACAGTATCGGCATGGCGCCGCTGCTGTTCGGGGACACGGGGGAATCCGGGCCGCAGGCGCCCAGAACCTACGGCGTCAATCACTCCCACCGGGGCGGCTTCGCGATTCGCCGGATCGACGCCGACGGCCGCGAATGGAAGCTCATCTTCGGCGGGCAGGCGGCCGGAGGGTTTTCCGGCGGCACGCCGTTCGACCCGTTCACCGCCATCGGCGACACGTTCGATTTCGAGACCCACCTGCAGCTTTATGACCTGACCACCGATCCCGGGGAGTCGAACGACCTGCTCAAGGACGGCGTCAGCGAGGCGGAACTCGAACTCGTGCTCGCCCTGCAATCCAGGCTGCAGGCCTTCATCGAATCCGGACAGAGCAGGGTGCACTGATGTTCAGTCAACGATCCGCCTCCCGAATCGCCTGTTGGGCCGTCGCGCTGCTCATGGCAACGGCCGGCGCGCAGGACTTCCGCGAAGTGAACGCGCTGGATACGGCCGCGCACATCGACATGGGCGCGTATCTTGCGGATCACGACATGGTGTATACGCGCCTGCCCACCGAGTACTACGACGGGCTGATCCTCGGCAACGGCGTCATGGGGGCGCTCGTCTACGTGGAAGAGCCGAACCGGCTGGTA
>VYEH01000336.1 GCA_009843005.1 Pseudomonadota bacterium
GCGTTCGGCGCGCTTCACGCATTCAAGTATGGGCGTACGGCCGGCCTCATCCTGTAACACGCCGACGCTCAGGTCGACCTTTGTGGGGGCCGGATCGGCGCGAAACATCCCCATGATGCCGATAATGGCGTCAGGGGGCTGGAGCTTGAGTTTCTCGAACATGACCGGGGAGCGACCTATCTTGCGTAAGTTTCCAGCAATGCGCGCACGTGCTCGGGCGGGTTGGTCATTTCGCGGATGACCCTGGTGCCTTCGGTGTGCTCGATCAGCGGCATTCTTACGCCGAACATTTGCTGCTCGGTCGTGCGGTAATCCTCATCGCCGGTGGTGGCGACGAAACTTTCCCGCAGGATTCTGACGGCCTCTTCGGGAGGATCGGGCGGCAGGAACGCAGCGTGGCCGAAGGTGTTGATCGTCGGCTGCAGCCACTTTTAGATCTCGAACATCTCGCCTGAAGGTCGTCCGCCCTTCAGCCGCTCATAGACCTCGACGAACGTGGGAATGCCCGCGGCGGCCGGTTCGGGCAACACGTTTCCGTCCACGTCCACCTGTGGGTTGTGCCAAAGGGCGAGCGCCTGCCCGGTAGCTACCAGCGGTTTCTCGATGGAGAACCGGTACAGGGTGAGCCCGGCCGTCTGCATGTCCACTTCGCCCCGGCGCACCGCGTTGAAGACGTCGTTGGCGCCGGGAAAGCCCGTTATGTACACGTAGTCAACGCCCAGCATGTCCAGCGCCATTCGGCCCAGGATGTCGTAGTGATGGGCGGGGTTCTGGCCGCCGTACTTCAGGCCGCGAACCGTGAGAAGCTCCTCGGGCTCCGCAACCGCGTCGCTGCGCACGTACACCATGTTCGGACTCTTCAGGCCCCCGATCAGCGGCATTTGCGAAAAGTCGGCTCGCAAACCCGGCAGGCCGAGTATCTCCGCCGTCCCCGAGAACGGCGAGAAGAGCAGAGTGAAGCCATCGGAGCCGGCTATCTCGTATCCGAAATTCCAGACCCTCGTACCGCCGCCGCCGGGAATATTGCGAACGACCATGGTGGGCCGCCCGGGAATGTGTTCGCGCCAGTGCTGGATGAAGGTGCGCAGCGCAAGGTCGGTGCCGGAACCCGGACCGCGGCCGATATAGACGGTGATCGTCTCGCCGTCGTAGAAGTCACCGTCCGCCGGGAGCGCGTCCGATCCTGCCAGGAGGCCGGCTGCGCACAGGACCAAAGCCGATGCCCGTCCCACAAGATATCGATTTCCCTTCATCGCTACGCGACTTTATCATCGAGGCAGACAAAGGGGGACACGATGAGAGAACGCGCTGGCATTTACCTGGTCCTGATCATGCTCTTACCCGTTGGTGCTGCAGCCCACCACTCCAGGGCGACCTTCTTCGACATGGATCGGATCGTCGAACTGGAGGGAGAGATTACCCGCGTACAGTGGCGCCATCCGCACGTGCGCTATTGGCTGCAGGCGGACCCCGCCTATGGCGGCGCGGAGTGGGAAATGGAAACCACGCCGCCCAGCCTGCTGGAACGCCAGGGGATCAGTCCCGACATAGTCGCGGCGGGAACGCGCGTGCGCGTGGCAGGCCCGCCATCGAGGTTTGCAGCCAATACCATGGAAGTGAGCCACGTGCTCCTGCCGGATGGCCGCGAGGTGCTGCTGCATACCGGGCTTGACCCACGCTGGACGCAGAACGCCGTGCACCGGCGGACGCTCGGCTTCGACCCGGAAGCGGTGCGAGCGGCCGAAGCGGCGGCCCGCGGCATTTTCAGGGTTTGGAGCCGGATGGGGATGGCTGTCGCCGACTGGCCGCAATTCTGGCTTGGCACCTATCCACTCACGGAGTCGGCTCGGGCGACGGCTGCGGCGTGGGATCGCGCGGTCGGGACGGATGTGGGTTGCCGGGGCAAGGACATGCCCTGGATCATGGCCAGCAACTGGCCGTTCGAATTTCTCGAAGAGGGCGACACGATCCGCTTGCTGGCGGAGGAGTTCGACCGGAAGCGGCTTATCCACCTGGACGGTTCGGCCACCGAGGCAGTGCCGTCGCCGATGGGCTATTCGACAGGCCGCTGGGATAACGGCGATCTGGTGGTCGTTACGACGCACGTCAATACGGGCCAGATGGGCAGGGACGGGATCCCGTTGAGTGACGATGTCGAGATCCGGGAGCGCTTCAGTCTGAGCCAGGACCAGCGACGGCTGGACTACGAGATGACGATCATCGATGCCGCCACTTTTACCGAGCCCGTGACCATGACGTCCCACTGGATCTGGCGGCCCGGCGAGACCGTCAAGCCCTACAATTGCATCGAAACGCCGGGCTCGTGGACAACCGTTAACCAGAGCGAATTTCGTTCGAGCCCGTAGCGGGCAGGACGGACCCCTACCGGATACGATGCAAACAGGTTCAATTGCCGGGGATAAGGCAGGATGAGCGTACACCTGAACCAGGACAATGTCGTCCCGGAGCTATTGCCAGACGGTGCTTCCCGGAGGCGTCTCATCCATGAGGACAACGTTCCCGGAACCCAGTGTCGCTTCGATGTGCTGACGCTGGAAGCGGGCGGTTCGATGGACCTTCAATTGCCGCGTCAGGGAGTCGCTTGGGCACAGGTACTGAACGGATGCCTCAGGGTGCAGGGGGGCGGTGAGGATCGGGTTCTCGGCGAGTCGCAGTTGCTGTTTCTCGCCAACGCCTTTGCCGGCCGCCTTGCCTCAGACAAGGGCGCGGAATTGATCCTTCTTGAGGTACCGAACGCCGGCCAGTTTGATCCCGAATCGGAATCCGGTCTCCCGGGGGTTCAGAGCATCGATCTCGGTCTGGAGCCGATGCTGCAATCCGAGCACGACGAACGCACGCGCATCTACGTGGCGACGCCCAAACTGTTCGGAACCAGGGCGTTGATCGGCGAGTTGGTGGCGTTTCCTCCGGGCACTGTCAGTCAGAACCATCATCATGTCGGCGCCGAGCATTTTCAGTATGTCCTCCGGGGTGAGGCAACTGTGTACCTCAACGAGACACCGCAGCGTCTCGAAGCCGGCGATCTTCTCTACAAGTATGACCGGGAGCGGCACTACTGCGAGAACGACGGCAGCGGCGAGCTGGTTTTCGTGGAGTTCTTCGTACCCGGCGAGTACGAAACCGTCTGGGCCGATCCCGAGCGTCAGTGTGCCTGGTCACCGACAGGGAAGAACGCGCTGGGGGGTGAGCCCAGCCGGCACATCGCCACCCACACCAGCGACGGCAGTTACCACCAGGATGTCTGAGCGGTTATACGGGCTCGCCGGCTAGTCGTGTATGAATTGCCAGGAGGAATAGCCGCTGACGTCGCGCTCCATCGGCATCGCGCCGGTTTCTCGTGCATAAGCGTCCCATTGGTCGATCATCATGCTCAGGCGGTCCGGGTATTGAACCGCCAGGTCCGTCGTTTCGCCCGGGTCGGTGCTTAAGTCATAGAGTTGCCAGGCGCCCTCGCCGGCCGGCGTCCACACCCAGGTGATCTTCCAGTCGCCGTAGTGAAGCGCCCGGTGGCTGTACATTTCCCAGCCTATCGAGCGCTCGCCTTCGATGACCAGCGGGCTGTCGCCCTCAAGGTAGGGCAACAGAGATTGCCCGCGCATTCGTTGTGCGATGGGGTTGTCCGCGGGATCGACCCCGGCCAGGTCCAGCAACGTCGACGCCAGGTCCATGGGTGTAAGCAGTTCCCCGTTGCGCTCGCCCTGCCGTTCGAAAGAGCCGTGGTGCACGAAGGCGGGAACCCGCAAGCCGCCCTCGGTGGTGAAGCGTTTGTACATGCGCAGCGGCGTGGCGGATGCCTGGGCCCAGCCGCGGCCCAGCACGATGTGCGATCCGGGGCGCCCCATGTTCTCGTAGCGGTTGTCGAACGTGGCCGGAATCCAGTACAGCCGGTCGCCCTCGACCAGTTCCTCGGCCTCGGGCCCGTTATCCGACAGGAACAGAATGACCGTGTCGTCGCGTTCACCCATCGCCTCCAGTTGTTCGAGAACCCGGCCGATGTGGTAATCCATGTTCTCGATCATGGCGGCGTACACTTCCATCCGCCTCGCCTCGACTCGCTTCGCCAGGTCGCTCAGTTCGTCCCACGGAGGGATTGAGGGGGATTTGTACGGGGCGTGTTCAGCCGATATCAGGCCGAGTTCCATGAGGCGCGCAAGGCGCTGTGCCCGAATCTCGTCCCAACCGGCGTCGTATCGGCCCCGCGTCCGCTCAAGCCACTCGTCGGGCGCGTGCAGCGGCCAGTGGGCGGCGGTGAACGACAGGTAGGCGAAGAACGGGTTTTCGCTGTCACGGCCGGACTGCAGGTACTCGATCAGGGTGTCGGTGTAGAAACGGCTTGAGAAGAACTCCGGCGGCAGTTCCTCGACGCGTTCTCCGTCCTGCGTATAGGGGGCCATGCCGAGGTAGACACCCGTGGCGTCGGCGAAGTGACTGGCGCCTCCGTCCATCAGCGCAAAGCTGCGATCGAAGCCGCGCACGCTCGGATCGTTGGCGCCGCCGCCCAGGTGCCACTTGCCGGACATGTAGGTGTCGTATCCGGTTGCGTCGATGAGTTCGGTGACCATGGTCACGTTCTCGTTGAGACGACCCAGGTACCCCGGCAGGCCGTGCAACTCGGGGGCGCCTGCGAGCCGGGTGCCGAAGCTCCCCAGCCCGACCTCATGCGGGTGCATTCCGGTCATGAGCATCGCCCGGGTCGGGCCACAGGTGGCGGCGGAGTGAAAGTTTGTAAGTTGCAGTCCGGTCTGAGCCAGTTGATCGAGGTTGGGCGTGCGAATTTCACCCCCGTAGGCGCCGAGGTCGGAGAAGCCCACGTCATCGACGATAATCAACAGGATATTGGGTTGCTGAGCCTGGGCATGGCTCAGCATGAGCATCATCAGCGCCGCGGCGGCGCCTGTTCGGATCAAGGTTTTCAAAGGGTTATTCTCCCTCGGGTCGCTGGTTGTTGGTGCCGCCCAGGTCCTCGCACCCATAGGGCACGTAGGGTTCGCCGGTGAGCGAATGCGTGTCCTGGCCCGTGTACGCGCCCTCCATGTAGAGAGGGTCCTCAAAGGTATACGTACGGGTCAATGTCCGGCCGTCGTCGCTCACCCGGAACCGCTCCACCACGTGCCACCGGTCGCTGTGCACGCGGAATCTCGGCCAGTCCAGGTGGCTGAGCACGCCCGGCATGAACGCGATGGTGTCGACGACCAGCGTATCGTCCTCCCACCAGCCGATGGAATGGCCGGTCACGCTGGGTTCGATGTCCTCGGGGTGTTCCGATTGGTCCAGGTGGATCGTCCGGACGAGGTCCACGTAACCGTACTGCAGGATGACCCGGTCCTCCTCCTGGTAAATGTCGTTTGACTCCCGCTCGAATGCCCAGTCGTAAACGATATTTATAGTCTCGCAACGCAGCGCCGGGCTGTCGAAATGCCGGACGCGTCCTTCGGCGAGCCGCGCGCCCTCCGGGGTCGGCTCGACCACAGGCATATTCAGTGACGCCTGGGTGGAGACCCACGGACCTCGCAGGTTGGGCCGGCCATTTGGGAGGCGGGCCGGGCGCGACCGCGCGGCGTCTTCGGAGACAAGGCCGCCCGAGACCTCCTCCGCCGTGGGACGCCCGTCGTATTCGGAGAGCTCCGTACCGTCTTCGAGGATGATCGTCCCGACGTGGCAGACATGCTCTTCACGCCAGGCCGGGGAACCGTCTATGGACATGATCTGGCCCGGCAGCAGCGACTCAGCTGTCCAGCCGCGCCGCCCAAGCCGGCTGGCGGCCGCCATCTCGCAGCGCCAGTTGGTCACCTGTCCCTCGTCATCGGTTACATCCAGGTAGACATAGACGTGAGGATTGACGAACTTGAACTCGGTGAGCACCGCGTCGGCAAGAAAAACGTCCTGTTGCAGGTCGAAATTTCCATTGATTGCATGATGGGCCAGTGCATTCGGCGTGGCCACGGCCAGGAGAACCGCCGAAAGCAGGGCCGCACCGAGTTCTCTTTCTTCAAATTGCATTTGTTTCAAGAAAAGCACTTTGATGCCGCACGATAACAACACTTGCACGTTCGAATCCACAGCAGCCGGTGTCGGACCGGTTGATCAAGCGGCGTGCGCTAGCTGAATTCGGCTGCCTTGGCACCGCGTCCGCACGAGCGCCGGCGTTTGAAGTATTCGGTTCGCTGGACTACGCAACCAGACCCGCCACGGTGCCGGTCATGAACGTGGCGATGTTGCCGGCGATCAGGGATTTCATTCCGAGTTCGAGGACATCCCTGCGCCGCGACGGGACCAGCGCGCCAAGACCGCCGAGCATGATGCCGAGGCCGCCGAAGTTGGCGAATCCGCACATGGCGTAGGCCAGCACCAGGCGGCTGCGGTCGCCCAGTTCGCCCGGCGCCAACTGGCTCATTTCCAGATAGGCGACGAATTCGGTGAGGACGATCTTGCTGCCGAGAAGCTGCCCGGCGCTGGCCGCCTCGGCCCAGGGCACGCCGATGAGCCAGGCCGCCGGGGCCAGCACCCAGCCCAGGATACGCTGCAGGGTGAGGGACGCGCCCAGGACGTCCGGCAGTACGCCGAAGAGAATATTGGCGAGTTCCACCAGCGCCACCAGCACCAGGACGAAGCCGATGATGTAGGCCAGCAGTCTCAGGCCGTCGATGGTTCCGGCAGAGATGGCGTCCATGGCGCCGTCGTAGAGGCGCTTGAATTCGATGCGCTCCTGCGCGCCGCTCGCGCCGGCCGGGATCATGAGGCGCGCCACCACGACGGCGGCCGGCGCGCTGAGCACCGATGCGGTCAGCAGGTGTCCGGCCGCGTTGGGCAGCACGTCCCGCAGCAGCGTGGAGTAGAGCACGAAGACGGTGCCCGCGATGGTGGACAGGCCCGCGGTCATGACCATGAAGAGGTCGGCCCGGCTCATTCGCTCAAGGTAAGGCCTGACGAGCAGCGGCGATTCGACCATGCCCACGAATATGTTCGCCGCCGTGGCGAAGCTGGCGGCGCCGCCGATGCGCAGGGTCCTGGTCAGCGCCCACGCGAACGCCCGTACGATCACGGGCAGCACGCGCCAGTGATAGAGCAGTGCGGAGAGCGCGCTGACCACCAACACGAGGGGCAGGGAGCGGAAGGCGAGCACGAATGCCGCACCGGGAACGCTCTCCTCGAACGGCAGCGGCGTACCGCCGAGAAAGCCGAATACCAGGGACGTGCCCGCCTCCGTGGCTCGCTGAAGCGCCAGCACGCCGTTGTTGATCCACACGAATACAATCTGCGAACCGGGCACACGGATGAGCACCAGCGCCACCACGACCTGCACCGCCAGTCCGGCGGCGACCAGCCGCCAGGAAAAGCCCCTTCGGTCTTCGCTCAGGCACCAGGCAAGGGCGATGAACGCGGCCAGACCGAGAATGGGCTGAACAGTCGTCACTGCCTGTCGCCTGCTGCCTCCGCCTACCCGCCGAAGGCCGACGCCACCCGAGGAACGAGTTGCTGCCAGATCAACACCAGCGACATCCCCGAGAAGACCGCCAGGCTCAGCCAGCCGAACCACTTCGCAAACCTCGACGGGTAGAAGATCTTGTCTTCCTTCGGGATGACCGTGAGGCAGTAGTACAGGTTGAGAAAGAAGACCACCGGCGCGACGAAATACGCCAGCGCGGAAGCCACCAGCACCAGGAAAACCGGGCGTGGCAACCCGGCGATGATCGCCACCGCGGTCACCAGCGAGAACAGCATGGTGATGCGGTAGATGTTGTACTCGGAGTACCAGCGGGCGCGATGCTCGGTTCCGAGGTCATCCCTGGCCGTTCCGGGCAGTGCCGCCGTGGCCGGGAAGAGGTTCCGGCAGCAGGCGCCGACGAGCCTGGGCCTGCCATCGAAATAGTTGAAGGCGGTGGAATAGGTGGCCGCCATCGCGCCCGCAAGAAAGACGAGCATCATCCCGGGACCGACGCTATCGGTGAAGATTCGGGCGATCTCGCCCATCACGGCATTGCCCTGAATCTCGCTCGGGAACAGCCACACCGCCGCCAGCAGCATGAAAACGCATGCCAGAATGAAGGAGATCACGTGCCCGACGCGGAAATCCCACAAGGCGATCTTGAACCACCGCCGGCAATACTCGCGGGCGTGCCCGGGCATCCGCGAGGCGTCCACGGCCAGGTCTTCCTTGCCGCTGGTGAAAGTGTCGAAGCGCGCGGCCAAGCCCTGCGCTTCGAGTTCGTCCCGAATCCGGCCCATGCCCGTGTTCTTGGCCTTGCCCCACTCCGAAGCCAGGAGCGAAACGTCGATCCCGGTGGGCAGCAGCCCCAGGAAGGAGGCGATGATCAGCCAGGACCCGTCGGGCGTGTCCAGTTGGAAGAAGTGCACGAACTCGCCCACCGGTGCGGGCTCGACCACGTAGACGCCGAGGCTGCAGACGATCAGGATGCCGGCGGTGATCTTGGTCACCAGTTCCACCGCCCCGTATTTTCCGCCAAGGATGATGGCCACCGAAACGATTCCCAGCAGCAGCGCGTAGAACGAGAGTTCGGCGTCGTCGCCAAGTCCCGGAATGTCCCAGCCCAGGTACTGCCGGAAGAAGTAGTAGACCACCGCGGCGCTGGCCACCAGGCGCCCGGCCTGGCCGACGGCCGCCTGGATAATGGCGGTGATCAGCACATACCACACCGGGAGCTTCTTCCAGGCGGTGGAATAGGCGTCCAGAATGCTGCGTCCGGTGGCGTGGGTGAAGCGGAACGCCATCTCGAAACCGTAGTACTTGAAGATGTAGGCAATGGGAATGCACCACAGCAACGCATAGCCGTACCGCCCGCCGGCCACCGGTGCGGTCACCAGGTGGCTGGTGCCGATGCCGGTCATCATCAGGATCATGCCCGGGCCGAACTGGCGGATGAGGCTCCCCGGCGCCATGGACGGAAGTTGCAACGACTGGAATGACTCGCCGGTTGCCGGCGAGTGCTTCGATTTTTCGTTCATGGGTGTTTGTATCCGGGTCCGGGATTGCGTGCCGGCGTAATGGTACATGAGGCAGGGCGGATCGATTGCAAGTAATCTCTAAGCCATGGACGTTTCCCTGAAGGTAGCCAGTTCACCCGAAGAGCAACTCAAGGCCTTCATGGTGCGGTGCGTCGTGTTCTGCGGCGAGCAGGGCGTGCCCTACGGCATCGAGCGAGATGCATTCGAGGACAGCGCGATCCATGTGCTGGGCGAGATCGATGGCGAACCCGTTGCCGCGGGCCGGCTCCGTTGCCTGCCCGATTACGCCAAGCTGGAACGCATCGCCGTTCGCGCGCCGTACCGCGGCCGGGGTGTGGGCGCCGAAATCACCCGCTTCCTGATGAGGCTGGCCAGAGAGCGTGGCTACTCAAGCTATCGCATGAACGCTCAGGCGTACCTGGAGGAGTTCTATGGCCGGCTCGGGTTTCGGGCCGTGGGCGGAATATTTCTGGAAGCCGGAATCGAGCACGTGACGATGGTGCGAGAGGACTGAGTCCGGCTACTCGTAGCGCAGTGCGCTGATCGGATCCAGGTTCGCGGCTTTTACGGCCGGCAGTATGCCGAATATCATTCCGACGGCCACGGAAAAACCGAGCGCCAGCGCGATGGACCACACGGGCGTGTGCGCCGCCGGAAATCCCGGGATGAACGATGCTGCGACCGCTCCGATTCCGTAGCCCGCGACCAGCCCGGCCAGGCCCCCGAGCAGGCACAGAAAGAGCGCCTCGATCAGAAACTGCAGCAGGATGTGCTGTCGCGTGGCGCCGATCGCCTTGCAGATGCCGATCTCCCGCGTCCGCTCGGTCACCGACACGAGCATGATGTTCATGATCCCGATGCCGCCGACGAGCAGGGAAATGCCGACGATTCCCCCCATGGCGATGGTCATGGTGTTGATGATCGTATCGAACGTCGCCCGAACCTGCTCGGCCGTCTGAATCCGGAAGTCGTCGGGCTCGTCCGGCTGCAGGCCGTGCGCATTTCTGAGCAGCCGCGCGATCAGCCGGACCACCGTGTCCATCTCGTTGAGATCGGCGACCGTCAGTTGAATCTGGATATCCGGAGATCGCTGGTTACCCAGCATGCTGACCATGGTGCTGTATGGAATCATCACGCGGTTGTCGAGTTGCTGCCCCAGAATCTCGCCCTTGGGTTCCGGCAGTCCGATGACCCTGAGCCATTCCCCGTTGACCTGAATGAACTCGCCCACGGGGTTTTCGGGCAACCCCAGGTCCTCCCGGGTCTGTTCGGCGACTACCGCGACGCGCCGGCGGGTTCTGTTGTCGCTGTCGGAGAGGAACCGGCCATGCCGGGAAAAATACCCGCCGATGTCCTGAAAGGGATATGTCGTCCCGAGCACCCAGGCAAGGGCGGTCCGGGAGCCGTAGCGAATCCGGCTCTGGCCGCCCTGCGAATACATGATCGGCGTGATCGAATCGATGCCGTCCACGCGGTAGCTGATGAGGTCCAGGTCCTCCTGGGTGAGCCGGGCGCGGCGGCCCTGCAGGCGCTGAATCACCGGTGTGTACGACTGCACCGTGATGCCGTTGCTGCCCAGGCCCTGCAGTTGCTCGCCGATCGCGAAACTCAGCCCCTGGATGATCGACACCATGCCGATGACCGACGCCACGCCGATCACGATGCCAAGCGTGGTCAGGAAACTGCGGAACCCGTGCGCCCGTATGGAACCGAGCGCGGCGCGCACGGCTTCGGTGGCCGCGAACCACACCGGAAATCTGGTGACGGCCAAGCGGCGGCCTATTCCGGGGCCGCCGTCGTCACGCGGTCCCCGTCAGCGAGACTTCGCAGTACCCGGTCGGGTCCGACAATGACCTCGTCGCCCTCGTTCAGTCCGCCGGTGACGGCCTGCCAGGTATCGTCCGACAGGCCGACCTGGACCTCGACCTGGCGCGCCGCCCGGTCCTCGTATTCGAAGACGTGGTACGTGATTCGGTTCTCGCTGCGGATTTCGTCCACGAGAATCGCCTGGATGGGAACGGCGAGTATTCCCTCCCTGATATCCGTGTAGATTTCCACGCGGCAGCTCATGCCGGGGCGCAGCACGACGCGGTTGGTCTTTTCCAGGCGAATCTTGACCGCGAAGCTCAACCCCTGCGCGCCTTCGGCGACCTTGGCGGACACCGCGATCGAATCGATGACGCCTTCCATCGGCCGGTCGGGGTAGGCGATCGCGAAGATCTGCGCTTTCTGGCCGACGGCGACATTGGCGATGTCCGCCTCGTCCACGTTGACTTCGGCATGGATACTGGCGGGATTCGCGATGGTCATGAGGCTCGAACCGGGAATGTTCGTCGTGCTGGAAATGGCCGTTTCGCCGACCTTGATGTCCAGCGACGTGACGGTGCCGCCGATGGGTGAGACGACGCGCGTCTTGCTCAGGCGGTCCGCGGCCTGCTCGAGCTGCGCTTCGGCTTGAGAGAGGGATTCGCGGCTCGACTGCAGGTCGATTTCCGCGACGTTCAATTCGTTGGTAACCGCATCGAAACTGTCGTCGTCGATGAGATTGCGCTCGTGCAGCGCCTGTTGACGTTCCCACTGCGTGCGCAGGTTGTCCGCCCGCACCTGCTGGCGTTGAATGGCGATTTCCTGCATCCGCACGGTGGCCTCGTTCTGCTCGACCGCCGCGCGGTAGATCTCGTCGTCGATCTGCAGCAGCAACTGCCCCGCCGTCACAAGATCGCCTTCCTCGACATATATTCCGGTGACCCTGCCGATGACTTCGGTGGTCAGCATCACTTCCTCTTCGTGTACCAGGTGCCCGGACGCCAGCACCGACGCCTGGATGCTGCGCGGCGCCAGGGTCGCGACCTGGACTTCCTCGGTACTGCCGTCCCACAACGGGCGGCTCAGCAGCAGCGCCGCCGCGGCGGCCGCGGCGAGTGCGCCGATGATGAGAAGTTTCTTCTTCATGCCGTATCCCGGCCGCCGGCCGCATTATTCTGAGGGTCGGAATACTGCGGTTAGATGGGCAATGCAGGCCAAAGTTCGATCCGGCTGGCGGTTCAGTCCGCAGGATACTGGAAGTTGATCTGCCACGTGATGCCGAACCTGTCGACGCACATGCCAAAGCGGGCGCCCCAGAACGTGTCATCCAGCGGCATGATGGTCCTGCCTCCTTCCGACAATCCGGCAAACAGCCGGTCCGCTTCCTCCTTGCTGTCGGGACTGACGGAAACCGAAAAATTGCTTCCGACCACCGGCGGCGGTCCCTGGGTGGAACTGGAGTCGCTGCCCATCAGGACGCTGGACCCGATGGGCAGGGATACATGCATGATGAGGCCGCGTTCGTGTTCCGGAACGCCCATGTCCGGCGGCGCCTCGTCAAACGTGTGAATTTCCGCGAATTCGCCGCCGAATACCGCGCGGTAGAACTCGAATGCCTCGCGGCAGTTCGTATCGAAGGTCAAGTAGGTGTTGAGTTGCATCGACGGCTCCCTGGGATCGAGTATGGCTTGGCTGCACGCAATCTATTCTGCTGCCGCATCGATTACAAATGGAACGTTGACCGAGCACGCCGGACGGCGTCACTGATCCTCCCGGCGCCGGAATTGGCGCCAGGCGACTCTCTGCTGCAGGGTTGGCGCGAAGCCGGGTCTTACTGACCCCAGCGCGCCATGGCCTGGGCGTGCGCGGACTCCGGCGGCAGTTCCAGCAGTTCCATCCGGTTGCCGTTGGGGTCGAAGACATTCGACAGGATTGCGTTGGTGCCGCTAGTGCGCGCGTCCTGTACGTCGACGCCGCGATCCCGCCACATGCCGATCGCAGCATCCATGTCGTCCACGACCACGCCGAAGTGATTGATTCCCGGTCCGCGGTTTTCGTTGGTCGGCTGCAGTTCCACGAATGTGCCCTGGCTGACCTGAACGTAGACCAGGGCCAGTTCGCCGGCGTCGTTCTCGATCCGGAAGGCCTCGGGATAGCCCAGGGTCCCGGTGTAATACTCGACGGCTGCATCCAGGTCATCGAACGCGATGCCCACATGGTTGACGCCGACAATGCCGCTGTTCTGGCTCTGACTCATGGCTATCTGGATGCCCATTCCGATCAGGATGCCCCCGACGAGTACACTGAGCGTACGCATGACAAACTCCTCTTCGTTGTTGTTCGAAACCGGCGAAGGACCGGTGCGTGTCAGGAGCGAAAATACCCTTTATGTTCCCTCCGGCGCAATTCTCCCGCGTCAGTTTCCGCCAATTCGGATTCATCGATTGAATGTGACCGGCGCTGCAATTCGATAGGATTGCGCCTTCCCCGGACAGGGAATGGAGATGAAAGCGGTATTGCAGACGGAGTTTGGGGGCGCTGAAACGCTCTACCCGGGAGAGACGGAGACGCCGCAGCCCGGTGAGGGGCAGATCCGCATCAAGGTGGTGGCGACTACCGTAAATCGGGCGGACTGCGTGCAGCGGCAGGGCAATTACCACCAACCGCCGGGTGA
This sequence comes from Pseudomonadota bacterium, assembly GCA_009843005.1. Taxonomy (GTDB): domain Bacteria; phylum Pseudomonadota; class Gammaproteobacteria; order Steroidobacterales; family Rariloculaceae; genus UBA6522. The sequence goes on from VYEH01000336.1 coordinate 13,466, forward strand.
TTCTCCCATCCTGGGGCTCGAGGTGGCTGGAACCGTCGATGCGCTGGGTCCCGGCGTATCGGGTTTTGAAGTCGGCGAGCAGGTCATGTCCCTGGTGGGCGGCGGCGGTTACGCCGAATATGCGGTGGCCTATGCAAGCCACGTCATGAGAATCCCCGAGCGCCTCGATTTCCATCAGGCGGCCTGTGTCTGCGAAACTTACATCACCGCCTATCTCAACATCTTCATGCTGGCCGGGCTCAAGGACGGCGAAACGGTGCTCGTCCACGGTGGCGGCGGCGGAGTCAACACGTCCGCGATCCAGCTCTGCAGGACGTTGACGCCGAAGGCCAAGGTCATCATCACCGCGTCGACGGGCAAGGTCGAGCGAGTCCGGGGTCTCGGCGCCCATCACGTAATCGACTATCGCACCGAGGACTTCGTCGAAGGTGTGGCGGCAGCGACCGGCAAGCGCGGCGCAGACGTGATCCTGGACCATCTCGGCGGGGCCTACCTGAAACGCAATCTGCGGTCCCTGGCGCTGAGTGGCCGGCTGGTGATCATCGGCCTGATGGGTGGTACAAAATCCGAGATCAATCTCGGACCCCTGATGGTCAGGCGTCAGCAGGTCATCGGCTCGGTTCTCCGTTCCCGTCCAGTTGACGAGAAGGC
>VYEH01000385.1:0-1731 GCA_009843005.1 Pseudomonadota bacterium
TTCAGCGACTGGCTCGGCTGGTACGAGAACGACTGGGACGGCGCATTCGCCGCCCGCCGCATCATGGCTGACGACTTCGACGGCTGTGTGTGGTCCATTCATGCGGCGGACCTGGACGGCGACGGCGACCTCGACGTGGTGGCCCCCCATGAGAACGACGACACCATCGCCTGGTACGAGAACAACGGTGAGGGCGAATTTTCCGCGAAGCCGGCGATCGCGACCGACGCCACCCAGGCCCGTAGCGTGTACGCCGCAGACCTGGACGGCGACGGCGACCTGGACGTGCTTTCGGCGTCCTTCGGCGACGACAAGATCGCCTGGTACGAGAACGACGGCGGCGGCGGGTTTACTGCCAAGCCCGTGATCGCGACCGACGCAGACGGCGCCCACGCTGTCCATGCGGCGGATCTGGACGGCGACGGCGACCTCGATGTGCTCTCGGCTTTACTCAATGACAACACGATCGCGTGGTTCGAGAATCAGGGCGGGGGCGATTTCTCCGATCGCCGGGAAATCTGGACCGACGCCGTCGGACCCTGGTCCGCCCTGGTGGCGGACCTGGACAACGACGGGGACCTGGACGTGGTCTCGGCATCCTCGGGCGACCACACGGTCGCGTGGTACGAAAACCTGGCCACGCCAACGACGACGCCGACCCTGGCCCCGGCAAACGTCTCGGTCCGTGGCGGTGGAAACTACATCGCGGTCAACTGGGACGCGGTGCCCGAATGGGCGAACGGCGGATCGGTGGTGCTGCGTTACGTGGCCACGGCAACGCCGGACGACGACGGTGCGAGCGCGACTTGCGTGACTGTGCCCCCGTCCACAAGCTGCGCGATCGACGATCTGCGCCCGGGCGTAACCTACGCTGTCGTCGTGCTTGCCGAGAACGCCCTCGGCGCGGGTCCGGCGTCGGTCTCGGTGGATGCGAAACCGGACGACGAACTGTTGTTTAAGCCAGAGGTCATCACGACCGACGCCGACGGCTCCCCCTCTGTGCGTGCGGCGGATCTGGATGGCGACGGTGAACCCGACATACTGTCCGCGTCGAGGATTGACGACACCATCGCATGGCACGAGAACCTGGGCGACGGCGCATTCTCCGGGCGAACGGTGTTTGCGACCGGGGCCGACGCCGTTGAGGTTCACGCCGCGGACCTGGACGGCGACGGTGACCTCGACGTGCTCGCGGCATTGGACAACGACAACACGATTGCGTGGTACGAGAACCTGGGCAGCGGCGCTTTCTCCGCCCGGCGGGACATCGCGACCGACGCCAGGGGCGCGAAATCCGTCTATGCAGCCGATCTGGACGGCGACGGCGATGCGGACGTGCTTTCTGCGGTTTCGGGGGACGATACGGTTGCGTGGCACGAAAATCTCGGGAACGGCGAGTTCTCCGCACGGCGTGTCATCGGGTCCAGGGCCGACGCCTCGGTTGTCGCAGCGGACTTCGACGGCGACGGCGACCCCGATGTTCTTTCGGGCTCGGGGGACTGGGACAGGATTGTGTGGCAGGAAAACCTCGGTGGCGGCGAGTTCTCCGTGCAGCGCGACATCACGACCTCGGTCGAGGGTGTTGAGTCGGTGCATGCGGCCGACCTGGACGGCGACGGCGACCCCGATGTGCTTTCCGCGTCCTGGAACGACGACAAGATCGCCTGGTACGAAAACCTGGGAGGCGGCGATTACGAACACCGACACGTCCACACCGCGGCGGCCGATGCC
>VYEH01000385.1:1741-3038 GCA_009843005.1 Pseudomonadota bacterium
GCCGTCGTAGTGTTTTCTCCGAAGGCCGTGATCGCGACCGACGCCGACGGCTCCCCCTCTGTGCGTGCGGCGGATCTGGATGGCGACGGTGAACCCGACATACTGTCCGCGTCGAGGATTGACGACACCATCGCATGGCACGAGAACCTGGGCGACGGCGCATTCTCCGGGCGAACGGTGTTTGCGACCGGGGCCGACGCCGTTGAGGTTCACGCCGCGGACCTGGACGGCGACGGCGACCTCGATGTGCTCTCGGCATCGTACGAAGACGACAAGATCGCCTGGTATGAAAACCTGGGTGGATCCTTTTCTCAACAACGAACCATCGCCACCGACGCGGACGGAGCCGGGTCGGTGCATGTTGCGGACCTGGATGGAGACGGCGATCCGGACGTCGTTTCTGCGTCGTATCTGGACGATAAAATCGCCTGGTACGAAAACCACTTCGACCGCGGCGACGATCACGGCGACGAGCCGGCTGCGGCAACGCTTGCGCCGGCGCTGCCCGCGTTCCTGCATGGCGTGGTGAAGTCGGGCGGCGACCGCGACGTGTTCCGCGTAGCAACCGGCAGCGGGACGTTGCGCGCATACTCGAACGGCCCCATGGACACACGTGGCTCGCTGATGAGCACAAGCGGCACGGTACTGGCCACGGACGACGACGACGGAACAGATCGGAACTTCCGGATCGAGCACGATGTCGCGGCGGGCGTGCACTACATAGAAGTGCGCGGCTTCAACGCTTCGGCCACTGGACGCTACACTCTATCCATCGAATTCGTGGCCGACACTTCGCAGAATTCAGAAGACGAGAGCTGACTCAACGGCATGCTGGTGAACCCGTTGGAGGACCTGACAGAATGACCGCCCGGCGCAAACCCTCGAACTCGTATCCGCCGGTCCTGGCAATCATTCTTGCTGCCTTGGGCTCCGGGGCGCCAGCGGCCACCCACCATCTGCCGCTGCTGCCGCCGGCATCCGATGCGCCGCGCGAGGGCGTGGTGCGGATCCTCAATCATTCCGGCGAAGCGGGCGATGTGGCCATCACCGCCATCGACGACTCAGGCGCCGCGTTCGGGCCGGTCACCCTGTTCGTGGATGCCGGGCAGGCGATCGAGTTCAGTTCCATGGACCTGGAGCGGGGCAACGCGGAGATGGGCATCGCCACGGGCATCGGCGGCGGCCAGGGGGACTGGCGGCTCGTCCTGGAGACGGAGCTCGACATCGAGCCGCTGGTGCGGGTGCGCACGCCCTCGGGCTTAGGCGGCGCACTCGACGCCGCCGTGCCGCGCGGATC
>VYEH01000385.1:3048-7859 GCA_009843005.1 Pseudomonadota bacterium
GTGCCGCGCCGTACGTTCTACCACATCGTTTCGCTGCTCGCGCCGAGTGGCGCGTTCGTGCGCGGCGGGCAACTGCGGCTCGTCAACGGTTCGGACACAAGCGCCGAAGTGATCCTGTTCGGCATCGACGATGCCGGGCGGCTCGCCCCGGGGCAGCTCTCGACGACGCTGCCGGGCGGCGGCGCGCGGACGTTCGACGCGCAGGAACTGGAGCAGGGCAAGCCCGGCCTCCTGAGCGGCCGGCTCGGTCGCGGCAACGGCGACTGGCGGCTGCTGGTGTTTGCCCAGGGCGAAATCGAGGTCATGACGCTGCTGGACAATCCCGCCGGTCCCCTGGCGAATCTCTCCTCCGCGGGGGCGGCTGACGGGGATGTCCCATTGTTCCCGCCGGCCGGCGACCCGCAGCGGCTGGGGTTGCTGCGCATCGCGAACCGTTCCGATGAGGGGACGGTTCGGATCCACGCCTTCGACGACGCCGGGCAGCGCCACGGTCCGGTGACACTGGATATCGAGGCCGGACGGACCCTCAGCATCGACTCCAACGACCTGGAGAACGGCGACCCGGCGAACGGCCTGTCCGCCGGCCTCGGCGACGGCGACGGCGACTGGCGGCTCCTGCTGGAGAGCACGCTGGAACTTCACGTACAGGTGCATGTGCGCACGCCCGACGGTTTTACCACTTCGGTTCACGACGGGGCGGCGCGAATCGGCCAGCGGCACTACGCGCCCTGGTTCAACCCTGCGGGCGACACGCAGTCCCAGGGCCGCCTTCGGCTCGTCAATGCTTCGAACGAGGCCGCGGGAATCGCCATCGTGGGGTGGGACGACGAGGGCGCCCCGGCGCCAGGCGGGGCGGTCGGGCTCACGCTCTCGGCCGGCGAGTCGCGGTCGCTCGATGCGGCAGCCCTCGAGGGAGGCGCCGAAGGGTTGGACGGGCACCTAGGCAGCGGCAGCGGAAGCTGGCGGTTCGCCCTTCGGTCGGACGTGGACATCCGCGCCATGAACCTGGTGGAGAGCGCCGACGGCTACCTGAGCGGCGTTTCCATGTCCCGCAGCCTGGCGCACTTCCCGGACGCCTGCTTCGACCCGGCCAGCGACACCGACGGCGACGGCGTCAGCGACCGCTGCGTGGAAGGATTGCCGAGCGACCTGCTGGCGCTCCGCGGCTGTACGGACGGCCGCTACGTCGACGATCCCGGCGGTAACCCCGGGCTGGTGGGCGACTGCCGCGTGCTGGTCGGCATTGCCAACGCCTGGGCGCGGGACGGCGGGTTGCCGGAGGATCATGCAATGCGCCGGTGGGGCAGCGGTGACCAAGCCAAACTGGATGCCTGGGAGGGCATCGAAGTCGCCGGCGGGCGCATCGTCGGGATCGACCTGGCCGGCACCCGGACAGAACCCGGCAGTCTGAGCGGCGCCATTCCCGCGGAGTTGGGCCAGTTGACCGAATTGACGTCGCTGAACCTTTCCTACAATCGGCTGACTGGCTCCATTCCCGCAGAGCTGGGCCAACTGGCCCGCCTGACGCACCTTGACCTGTCGTTCAACCGTTTCTCCGGCGCGATTCCCACGGAGCTAGGCAGCCTGCCCGACCTGCAGGAGCTGAACGTGAGCAACAACCGGTTGACCGGCACCGTGCCCTGGGTCTTCCGGGACCGCTCCGTGCAGGACGGTCTCGCGATGCTCTACGAAGGCAATGCGATCACGGGACTGGGGGCGCCTCCTGAACGCCCGCCCCCGATCTGGTCGAGCGATCCCGCCGACAACGGCAATGCCGCCCATCACTCGGTCGCCTGGTACCAGGGACCGCTGGTGTGGGAGTGGGACTGGCAAGCCGAGGCGGTGGAGGTTCAGCAGCCGGTGCTGGGCCGCTGGGCGGCGCTGGCGGTTCGGATCGTCCACGAGGTGGCCGAGCCGCCCCCGGTCGTGACCCGAGTGCTCGACAGCGGCGGCGAAGTGCTGGCGGCGCGCCTGGCCGAGACCGCGCCTCCCGTCACCGTGGCCACGGCGCCCGGGCAGTGGCGAACGGAGTACATCTTTGACCTGCCGGGTTCCCTGTTTCAACAAGGCAATCGCCTCGTGCATGTCATCGACCCGGACAACGACATGCCCGAGACCGACGAGACGGACAATACCGGCGAGCCCATTTCACTGTACGGCGTGGCCGTACCGCACCTGCGCATGACGTTCATTCCCGTGTATTTCCCGGGCCAGGAACCGCCGGCGCTGGATGCCGGCCTGCTGATGAGGGGCATCGACGCGCTCTGGCCCATCGCCGCCGACTTCGAGGCGACGCTCGCCGCACCGCTCGAATCGGAGGCGGCTAATCAGTACCAACTGCTGAACGAGGTGCGGGCGATGTGGAACGCCGAGGCCGACCCGGACGAGTTCTACTACGGGGTTTTCGCCGAACCGTGGAGGGGGGGGCGCGGCGTCGCCTACCGGCCGGGCCGCGTGGCGGTGAGCGAATTCACCGAGTTCAACACGATCCCCCACGAGTTCGGACACAACCAGGACCTGCGCCATCCGCCCGGCTGCGGCGTGGCCTACCCGAACCGTCGCTATCCCTACCCGGACGGCGGGCTCGGGCCGCTTCCGGGCTGGGACGCCAACTGGCGCCGCCTGGTTACCGACGAGGACGAAGCCTACGCTGACGTCATGTCCTACTGCGGCACCCTGCAGTTCGTGTCGGACTACCACTATCGAGAGGTGCTGGAGTTCTGGCAAGCGGACGGTCCGCAACAGCGCCCCGCCTCGGTGCTGATCCCGGTTCATGCCGACAGCGGGTTCGGGGCCGGCGCCGCGGGTGCGGACGGGCCCGCCGGTTCGGCAAATGGACCGGCCCCGGGCCAGACCGTGGTGGAACCGGAGAGCCCCGGTGGCGTGGCGCTGTCCGGCTGGATAGACGCCGCCGGCGAATGGAGCCTCACCCACGTACAAGGCACGGAGAAGGGACCGCGCGCGCCTTCCCGGGAAGGCGCCTACACCCTGGTCCTGTTCGACGCGGAAGGCCGCGAACTCTACCGTGAACCGCTGGCGGCGGACGCATTGAGCGACGGCCCCGAGGCCGGTTGGGCTGCGCGGGTACCCATCCCCCCCAGGCCGGCCCGCGAGGTGGCGATACTCGACGCTCAGGGCGTGACGGTGCTGCGCACGGCGCTGCCGGCCCTCATGGATGAGCTGGAGTAGCGACTTCGCCGGAATTCGGGGTTGAAGCCCCGGTAAGTTCGAGCAGTCTGTCCCGCAGCTCTATCGCAAAGACATCCAACACGCCGTCAAGATCAATCGCATTTTCGTATGCGGACTCTTGCAATCGCAGAAGTTGTGCCGCATCGGGTTCGAATTCGTCTTTCACGTAGTCGAAGCAAAAGTTCTGAATCTCGAACGGCCGTTTGCCCTTGACTCGCTCCGTCAGGGACGGGGCAATGCGGTCCACCCAATCGCGTGTATTGAGTTCGTCGGATATCGAGCGGCCCAACTCGGTCAACTGGATTGGGCTGCTGCTTTTGGTGGTGGGCGCGGGGAGCCTCCTTAGAATTTTCTTGATGTCGTCGCGGATCTCCTTCATGAATTCATTGATCCCCTTGCGGTCAGCATTGACTTCGCCCATCCAGTAGATCATCTTGCCGGCAGCGGTGACAGCAGCTATTGCTACCAGGACAATTGGGACAATCCAGTTTTCCATCTCTTCCATCGACCTCTACTGCTCTTGTCGTCACCACCCGGCGACCGGCCCCACGTCCCAGCCTCGCCCGCCAGGTAACCTTGCGTCCATGATGGGGTCAAGCGCCACACAAGGGAAGCGCAATTTCTGGGCAGATTCACCAGAAATGGCGTTGGCGCGTACCGGACCAGGACCATGCCTGGCCTACAAATCACTCGGGCAGCAGCGGGAGCGGGTCCACGGGAGTGCCGTTGCGCCGAATCTCGAAGTGCACATGGGGTTGGCGTTCCGGGCCCAGGCCCATTCTTGCGATCACCTGTCCCTGGTTGACCGAATCCCCCTCGCCGACCAGCAACCGGTCATTCTGTCCATAGGCGCTCAGGTAGCTTTCATTGTGCCTGATGATGACCAGGTTGCCGTAAGCGGCCAGGCCGTCTCCTGCATAAACGACTTGACCCGATGCCGCCGCTCTTACGTCGTCGCCGATTTCACCGCCAATGCCGATTCCCTTTCCTGTGGCCTCGGCGGCGCCGTAGGCGCTCACGATGGGTCCGCGAACCGGCCACTGCCACTCCTGCGCGGATCGTGCCGCCGCCGCCGGCAGCGGCCGTCCAGCAGAGGCTGACGATGCCGCATTTGCCAGACTCGAAAGCCCCTGTGAGGACGTGACCGGAGCGGGTGCGGGTGCAACGAACAGGCGCTGATCCACCACGATCAGGTTCGGATTCTCAAGCGCATTCCAACTGACCATCTCGTTGACATCGACGTTATAGCGCCACGCAATGGACCAGAGTGTCTCCCCTGCCCGAACGATGTGTACGGGTCTGGCCACTTCGACGTTCCGGCCGAAATTTCCTGACGGTCGCGATGCGGCGATTTCGGCTGACGTTTCGTCCGATTCTTGTTGCGAGTCGTCGTTGACAGGCGTTGGCGCACAGGCGACCGCCATCAAACCAACAAGCGTCAAGACACATGCATGCAGGGACCGCACCGAAGTATTCACAGGAAAGTTTGCGTCGTGGCGTTCGATGATAACGCCGGTCGACGTGGCGTGGCCAGAAAGCCATCCCCGACCAATTAAAAAACCGGCGGCCCGAATCAACGGACCGCCGGCTGTTTTGAGGGCTTGCGAGTAGCGAGCTAGAAG
>VYEH01000385.1:7869-13539 GCA_009843005.1 Pseudomonadota bacterium
CGCCTGCGGAGGCGCCCGTCTCCCCACCGCTGCTCGTCACGCCGATCTTGAACGACGCCTGCTCGCCCTGGATCTGGAAGCCCACCGCGAAGGCGGACTCGCCGTCATACGAGCCCACGCCGATGGCGACGCCGCGACCGTTGATCGCCGGCATGCCGGCCAGGGCCATGGAGGCGGCCACGCCGGCTCTCACGACATCCAGATCGTCGCTCAGCTCACCGATCTTGTTGCGGTTGTCGCTGATCGCGCTGCGGTTCTGACCGATCGCGTTCATGTTCGACGCAATGTCATTGGCGTTGGAGGTAATCCGACCGCCCAGTGCCATGTCAGCGGCCGCCCCGGCTGCTACCGCCTCTTCGATCGCGGTGGCCAACATCATGTCGCCATCCGCCCTGGCCATCGCCTCGCCGTCGATCCGCATGCCCAGCGCCATGTCGGCATCGGCACGAGCCATCGCTTCGTCGTCGATTCGACCGCCCAGCGCCGTGTCGGCGTTCATCCGGGCCATCGCCTCGTCGTCGATTCGACCGCCCAGCGCCGTGTCGGCATCCATCCGGGCCTTCGCTTCGTCGGTGATGGCTTTCGCGTTCATTTCGATCTTGTTCATGCCGCTCTCGTCGGTGGCTTCGCCGGTCACCGGGTCCACACCGATCGCCATCCCGAGGTTGTCGATGTACTCCTTCTTCTGCATGAGCTTGTCGTTGACATCTTCGATATCGGCTTCGTTGTGCCGGCTGCGCGCATCGGCGCAGGTGGCCACGTTCAACAGGCCCGACGCGTCGCAGGCGGCCAGATCGCCATGCTGCCCCGACGTTGTGCCGTACAGATCGGTCTGGATTTGTCCGATGTCGCTCTCGTTCGCGGCAACCCGACCATCGAGCGACGTGATGTCGTTCGAGTTCTTCGTGACCGCGCCGGTCTCGTCGTCCATGGTCTCGGGATCGTCCATTGCCGTCAGCGCGTCGAGGTCGGCCCGAAGATCTTCCACGCCGCTGCCGCCGCCCATCAGGCCCTTGACATCGTTCTCGAGGTCCACGATGCGGCCCGATTCCATGCCGGCCTCGTCTTCCATGAGAAGCTCGTCCAGGCGGCCCTCATTGGCCTGGGTCGCGTCGTAGTTGCCGGTGATCGCCGACACCAGCGCCTGACCGTCGTCGCCGCCGGTCTTCGCCAACTCGTCGACCAGACCCACCGCCGGGTTGTTGTCGTCGCTCACCAGGGCGTCGTAGTTCCCTTTGACCTTGTTAGCGCCGTCCAGGGCCTCCTGCGCATCCTCCACGGCTTCGTTCTGTGCCGTGGTGGGCGTGCCGCCGGCGTTGACAATCCGGTTCACGGTGTTCTGCGCGGTATCCAGCAACGCCTGGCGACGGTCCACCAGTTGCTGGTAGAAGGAGCCGGGGCTGGTGAAGCTGTTGACCGTAGCCCTGGTCTTGGCCTCACGATCCGAAACGGCCATTCTGAGCGCTGTCTCGGCGTTGTCACGCTTGACGAGCGCTTCACCGTAGGCGGTGTGGCGGGACAAGATGGAAAACGCATCGACATAGGCGGTGTTCGGAGTGGTTTCGTTATCGTCCGGGCTGTTGTCGCCGTCGCCGTTGTCGTCCACGAACCGCAATTTCTGAGCGGCCGTCCTCAAGTCCACGGCGTCGGTGATCGCGGCTTGCCACTGCGCGTTCAGGTGAGCCGCCTCGAGACGGGCTCTCCGTATACCTTCCTCGTATGCTCTGTTCAAGTTTGTGTTTACGTTCTTGGCCTGGGCCTCCTCCAGCGCCTTCACGGCGTTGTTGGCCGCCTCGACATCCGCACGGATGACCGCGATCGTCGCGGTGGTCGGCAGCACTTCCATGGCGTTGCCGTCGTCCGGATCGAGCGTTGCTCGCATGGGCACGGCCAGCGTACCGTCGTCGTTGAAATTGTCACCTGTACGCGTGCCGTCCCCGGCGACATCGGCATAGGTGCGCAGATTCGCGAGATTCACGGTTCCGTCGGCATTGAGAACGTTGCCGACCGAACCGGCATCGGTGCCGGAGGGGTCCGTCCCCAGCGCAACGTAGCCCGTAAGAACGTTGGCGGAAGCATCTTGATGCGGCGCGCCACCGTACGTGGTCGCATCCAGGATATCCAGCGCGCCCATGCTGTCGGTGGTGGTCACCCCGTCAACGGCCATGTTCCATGCCGCCACCGCGGTTGACACCGCTGCGCTGGCGCGCCACTCGGCGATACCGGCCTGGTAGATCGGGCCGTCGGATATCGCGCCGAGCGCAGTTTGCCTCTTTGCGAGTTCCGTCTCCGCGGCATCCAGAATCGCCTGGGCGCTGTTGATCGCGGTGGTGTTCGGGTTCGTCGCGGTCGCGTCCATACGCGCCTGGTTGAGCGCCGTCAGCGCGTTCGCCACGACGCCTTCCTGTGCGACCAGGAGATCGTACGCAGCTTTCACCGCGGTGAAACCCTCGGCCACGTCGGTGGCGATGGCGCCGTTGGCGGCGGCGGTGAAGGCGACAACCGTTGCATCTGCCGATCCGCAATTGGCGACGCCGGTCGGAACGACGTAGATGAGGTCCATGGGATTGTTCCCGCCGCTGTCGGGATCGTCGGTCGCCGTCAGGTCGACGTTCCGAGGATCTCCCATGCCGCTATTGGCGCGCAGCAAGATATCGAGCGGGCTCACCATGGCGCCCTGGGGCACCACGCTCGGCATCGGCACCGCGCCCGTACCCATCAGGGGCGGCACGTTCATCGAGCATGCGATTTGATCGTCAAAGAGATCGGGCGCCGGGATGTTTCCATCGCCCGGTGCCTGGCCGAACGCCGGTCCTGCAACGAGCGCTCCCAACCCCAGTGCGCCCAGCGTCGTCACCAGTAAACGTTTAAGAACCATGAGCGTTCCCCTTTTCATTGCTGACAGCGGCTCGGGCTCGCGTTCGGAAACTCCTGTCGATCACCGCCGACACAAGGGAGTTAATGCGCATGCAGGGTCCCCTTTGGTATGACTAACCGTTCCGAGGTAGTCGCTCTATGGGGTTTTTGGAACAGCTTCAGCGTGAAGTGTCGCGAGAATAACGGTATCCCCACCATGCCGCCTTTATGGTTACACCGCTCAGATTCGGGGGTTGTTGGCGCCATCCGGCGCGGCTAGGATGCTCCCATGCCGACAGAGATCGCATTCGACACCCACCGGTTCGTGAAAAACCTCACAGCCAGCGGCTTCACCGTGGCGCAGGCCGAGGCCCTGGCGCACGAGCAGATTCACCTGCTTGAAGCGAATCTGGCCACCAAGTCCGATCTCGCCGCAGTCAAGTCAGATCTCGAAGTCAGGATCGAGAAGGTCAGGGCCGACCTGGCCAGATGGATGTTGACCGGGTGGGTCGCCCAAACGGGAGTGCTCGCGACGCTGATCTGGTATTTCTCCTCGGGCATGCCGGGCGGTTGATCCAGCTGGAGTCCGGTTTTTCGCAGTCAACGCCGTTTGACTCAGGCAGAGGTTGAATTTTGCATTTGAATTGCATAATTTCCACCTATGAATCCGGCTTACATCGAATGCTCGCTGGAACCCGTCCTCAGGCAGGCGGCTGCGGAATTCCCGGCGGTCGTGCTGACCGGGCCGCGCCAGTCCGGCAAGATGACGCTGCTGCTGCATTGAGCGCGACGTGCGCATGCTGCGGCAGGTCGGCGACCTGACGCAGTATCAGAATTTTCTCCGCGTGCTGGCGGACCCGGGCAGGAACAGAAGTCGACTTCGTTGTCGAGACGGCAACGGGGCCCGTTCCCATCGAGGTGAAGTTGTCCGGCACGCCGCGCCCGGCCATGGCCGCCGCCATCGGGAGGTTCCAGCGCGACATGAAAGGCACGGCGAGACCTGGATACCTGGTGCATCCGGGCGACGTCCGCTTGCCGCTCGGCCCCTCCGCGGCCGCCGTTCCCTTCGCAAGTCTGTAGCGCATAAAAAACCGGCGGCCCGGATCAACGGACCGCCAGTTGTCTTGAGGGCCTGAGAGTGGCGAGCTAGAAGCTGAAGCCCACGCCCGCAGAAGCGCCAGCCAGCGGTCAGGTTCTTGGCGAACCGGTGGATGCCGCTGGCAGGGCAATGACTGGGTTATGGTTTTTCTTCTGGCTCGGGAGCGATCTCAAGGCGGCCTTCGATGCGGGAGAGACGAGCGTTGATGTCGTTGAGAGTTACCGCTACAGCATCGATGTTATCTTCCAGACCGCCAAGGCGCTCTTCCACGTTATAAAGACGAGTCTCTACAACTGCTACGCGCTCATTGGTGGCGCCAATTGCTCCAGACAGGTTGATGAACTGCCAATACAGACCTCCAACAGCTGCTAGAACTGCAATCTGGAGAGCCCTGTCGATAGACATGTTCATCCTCCTTCCTGTTTCCCGGGCGTAGGCCTCCTACGCCGCAAACCCATGGTAACATGCAAAATCCACGACGCTTTCTCGCCGCACTGTCCCGAGGCGGCAACGCCCGAATCTGCGCGGTAAGGCCAATAATCCGGTGTTGGCGACTACGATATCTGTTCGTTGGGACAATGTTTTACCGGGCCAGCAGCGGACTTTCACCGCCAGGTCATCCGGCCACCACCACGTGTACCGGAAAAGCGCCCGGACGCAGCAATATGGTGAAATGAATACCGCCTGCAGGAAGCTGCCGGTATTACGCAGTCAACGCCGTTCGCACACCAGGGCCAGGCCTTGCGCGGCAGCCGCCTGCGCGAGCGCCTTGTCGAGCGTCGCGATGGGTGCGGCGCGGCGCTTGGCAAGTTCCAGATAGATGGCGTCGTAGAACGACAGGCGGTGTCGCTCGGCCAGGGTCAACGCTACGGCCAGGTCCGGCGTTGTATCGGTGCGGATGGGCAGGTCGCGCAGCGCTTCCAGCCGCTGCGCCGCCACACCGGCGGTGAGCCGGGCGCGCCGGGTTGCCACGAGCAGGCAGTTACGCACTTCCAGATGCCAGAGCTGCGGGACCAGCGCAGCCTCCTCTTCCAGCCGCGCCAATGCCAGGTCCGCCCGCGGCGACGCCTGCTGCTCCAGAAGCCAGGCCGCAGCCACCGAAGCATCGAGAACGAAAACGCTCAAAAACGATGCCCTTCGTGGCGCGCCTGCAGGATCTCCTCAACGGACATGGAAACGGGCGCCCATTCGGCACGGCGGCGGCGAAAACGGGCCACGGCTTGTCTACGGCCGGCGCGCTCGTCCGAGGGCGCCGGGATCACGTGCGCGATGGTCCGGCCGTGGCGCGTGATCGCCACCGTCTCGCCGTGCTCGACCGTGCGCAGCAGTTCCGCCAAGCGGGCTTTGGCTTCGGTCGCTTGAATCGTTTGCATCGGGACAATTCCAACCAGTTAATCTAACCGGATTAAATCTAACACGCTTGGCGCACAAATGAAAAACCGGCGGCACGAATAAAAGGACCGCCGGCTGATTCAAGGGCTTGAGAGTGGCGAGCTAGAAGTTGAAGCCCACACCCGCGGAGGCGCCGGTCTCCCCACCGCTGCTCGTCACGCCGACCTTGAACGATGCCTGCTCGCCCTGGATCTGGAAACCAACCGCGAAGGCGGACTTACCATCGTACGATCCAACACCGATGGCAATGCCGCGGCCTTTGATTGCCGGCATGCCGGCCCGAGAACCTGCCGGTCATCTTCCTTGAAGATGATCACTTCGTC
>VYEH01000385.1:13549-14075 GCA_009843005.1 Pseudomonadota bacterium
GTTGTCCATCGCCGTGAGCCGCGATTCGATCGAGGTGAGACTGGTGACCATGAAAGTGGCCAGAAGACCGACCAGCGTCACTATCACGCCAATGATGATCCAGGTATCCTTCTGCATCGTTTCGTTCCTGTGCCACCCACCGGCCGGGACCGCCCCAACTCACCCCGTAGGTAACCATGCGCCCATGATCGGGTCAAGGGCGATGCCAGGGAAGGGCAAAAACTGGGCAGTTTCACCATAAATGGCGTTCACGTATTGCGACATTTCGCCCCGCTCGGCATCCAGGCAACGGATCCCTTAAAAACGCTTCCTGTGTAAGTTCGGCGGCGGCGGTGCGGCGGTGGATGGCCGGGGACAGCAGAGTGAACCACCTCCAAGTCACCGACACGAACAGGGCAGGCCGCATCGGCCTCGTCAGCAGTTCAGTTCACCGTGAAGGCCGTCCCCGACCGCTAAGAAAGAAAACCGGCGGCCCAAGTCATCGGACCGCCGGCTTGCTCTTGGGGCTTGAGAGTGGCGAGCTAGA
>VYEH01000339.1 GCA_009843005.1 Pseudomonadota bacterium
AGCAACAGTCACGTCCTGAACTGGACGTGACTTGGGGGCACACCACGTCCGCATTCGGTTCTGGGCGCTTGGCGCTCTTTCCAGCAGACAATCACGTATCTGTTGGGTAGGGCGCTGGACCTGGTGGTCTGTCCCTGACTATCCAAGCAAGACTTCCGGCAGCCAGGTGGCAATGCCGGGGAAAATGCACAGCAGCACGATACCCAGCACCATCAGCAGCACGTAGGGCAGGGCGCCGCGCAGGATCTTCGGCAGCCCGACATCCGGGGCGATGCCGTCAATGACGTACAGATTCAGGCCGACCGGCGGTGTGATCAGGCCGATCTCCATGTTGATGGTGAGTATCACCGCGAACCAGTAAGGATCGAAACCGGCCTGCAGGACGATGGGCATGAGTATTGGCGCCGTCATCAGGATCACGGCCACCGGCGGCAGGAAGAACCCCGCAACCAGCAGGAAGACGTTGATCATGGCGAGCAGCAGCCAGCGGTTCACCTCCATCGCGGCGATCCACTGGGCGATGGACTGGGTCACGAACAGGCTCGACAGCATGTAGCTGAAGAGCGCCGCCGCGGCAATGATCATCATGATCATGACGCTTTCGCGCGTGCTGCTGCTGATGATTCGCCACAGTTTTGCCGGGTTCCAGATCTTGTATACGATGGCCACCATGACGAGGCAGAGCATCGCGCCCACGCCGGCGGCTTCCGACGGTGTCGCGACGCCGCCGTACAGCACGTAGAGAATCCCGACCACGATGAGAAGGAAGGGCAGGACCCGGACGCCATGGCGCAGGTTTTCCATCAGGTTGAAGCGGCGCCGCTCCCGGATACGGCCGAACCCGTCCCGCCAGGCATGCACCATGGACCAGGCGCTGAACAGGCCAGTGAGCATGAGGCCGGGCAGGATGCCGGCAATGAACAGGCGGCCGATGGAAGTGCCGGTCGAGATGCCGTAGACGATCATGGTCACGCTGGGGGGGATCAGGATGCCCAGCGTGCCGCCCGCCGCGATGGAACCCGCGGCCAGGCCGTCCGGATAACCGCGCTTGCGCATTTCCGGGATGCCCATCTTGCCGATCGCCGCGCAGGTGGCGGGCGACGAACCGCTGAGAGCGGCGAACAGGGCGCAGGCGCCGAGATTAGAGATGGCCAGGCCACCGGGAATACGGTACAGCCAGCGGTCCAGGGCGCCGTACAGGTCGCCGCCGGCCGGGGAGGCCGCTACGGCCGCGCCCATGGCGATGAACATTGGAATCGACACCAGCGTGAAGTCCGCCAGCCCCGAGAAGAACAGTTCTCCCGCGAGGACGAGGCTGCCAACGCCGTCGAACAGCGCAAGAAAGGCCAGGGCGATCACCACCAGGCCGAATGCCACGGGGATGCCACTGGCCAGGACGACCACCGAAGCGATACCGATCAGGGCTCCGATAGCCAGCGGGCTCACGCGGCAGACTCCTCATTGTCAGGCCGGCCACGAGGCCGAGGGCGCCCGGTGACCAGGCAAAGAATGTCCGCCGTGTACTGCAGAGTGAGGATGCCCAGGCCGACGGGCAGGGTCAGCAAGGGTATCCACAGCGGCGGCCCCCAGACCGACTCGGTCCTCCAGCCGAATTCCCAAGCCTCGTGAAAATACTGCCAGCCGGTCCAGGCAAGCACCGCGCAGGCCGCCCAGGCGAGGACCGAGGCAGCCAGTGCCAGGTGTCGTCGGGGGCGCGCAGACAGATAATGCGGTACGAGATCCACAGTGACGTGGCCGCGGGTCAGCAGTACGTAGGGGCTTCCCAGCAGTGTTGCGGCGACCACCGCAAAGGTGACGAACTCCGTCTGCCAGATGGTCGGCACCGAGAATACGTAGCGCACCAGGACCATGTGGCACACCACGAGGCAGCCTGCAGCGAGGGAGGCCGCGGCGACCGCGCCGCAAGCCTTCGAAAGCACGGTCACCCCGCGAACGAACGCGTCCACGAACCGATCCACAGGCGTCATGCGCTCCGCCTACATGACCGGACCACCCGTCGTTGCGGCCCGTTGTGCCGCCGACACGGTGGGACTGCCCGTCTTTGCTCCCGGGTGCGCCTCACTCCACGGCCAGCGCTTTGGCTATCAGATCGGCTCCGCCTTCGACTTCTTCGGCGAACACGGCGTAGGACGTCTCCTGGGCGATCGCCCGCCACGCCTCCACCTGTTCCCGATTCATGTGGACGATCTCTACCCCGGCCTCGGAGAAAACCCGTTCGAGTTCCTCATCCAGAAGCTGCGCCTGTTCGAAGAAGTAGTCCTCGGCGGCTTGCCCGGCAGCGAGCAGCGCGGCCTGTTGCTCGGCGTCAAGTCCCTGCCAGGTGCGCTGGCTGATCAGCACCGGCTCGTACATGAACCACAATCCGAATTCGCCCGGCGCTGTCAGGCAGGTCGTGTGCTCATGGATCCTGAACGTCACGAAACTGGCGGAACTGGTGCTGGCCGCATCCAGCACGCCAGTCTGCATGGACGTGTAGATCTCCGAA
>VYEH01000195.1:0-2504 GCA_009843005.1 Pseudomonadota bacterium
CTCGACCATTGGCGGCACCGGGACGGCGGCGACGTCCAATGGTCGCTTGCCGATGGCGCGGTCACGGTCGTGCGCGGCACGGGCGACATCTTCACCAGGGAGTCGTTCGGCGACATCCAGCTGCACGTGGAATGGAGGACCCCTGCGATCATCGAAGGGGAAGGGCAGGGGCGCGGCAACAGCGGCATCTTCATTCAGCAGCGCTACGAGGTTCAGGTGCTCGATTCCTGGGAAAACCGCACCTATTCAAACGGCCAGGCGGCGAGCATCTACAAGCAGCACATCCCGCAGGTCAACGCCAGCCGCCCGCCCGGAGAATGGCAGTCGTACGACATCTTCTTCACGGCGCCCCGGTTCGCGGAAGACGGCAGCCTGACGGCGCCGGCTCACATGACCGTCGTGCACAACGGTGTCCTGGTACACAACAACGTCGAGATCGAGGGCCCGACGCGTTTCATCGGCGAGCCGTCCTACGAGGCGCACCCGCTCAGACAGCCGCTGCAAATACAGGATCACGCCAACCCGGTGAGTTTCCGCAATATCTGGGTACGCGAGCTCTAGGCACGTCCGGCAAGCAAGCGCATCGGTGATTGGACCCCCCGTGCCCTGAAAAGGAGATTGCCAGGGGCATGAACCAGCTAAGCCGCATGGGTATGGTTGGCGGCGGCGCAGGCGCATTCATTGGCGATGTGCATCGCAAGGCCGCCGCGCTGGACGGGCAGGTCGAGCTCGTGTGCGGCGCCTTCAGCCGTTCCGCGGAAAACTCCGCGGCAACGGGCGAATCCCTGTTCCTGAAGCCGGAGCGCGCGTACGGATCCTGGCAGGAGATGCTCGAACAGGAGCTTGAACTGCCCGCAGAACAGCGCATGGAACTGGTCTGTATCGTCACGCCGAACGATATCCACCTGCCGGTCGCCCGGGCGGCGATGGAAGCAGGCTTCCACGTGATTTCCGACAAGCCCGCGACACGGGACCTGGCAGAGGCCCTGGAGTTGAAGTCGGTGATCGAATCGGCAGATGGACTTTACGCGCTGACGCATACCTACCTGGGCTACCCGCTCGTAAAGGAAGCGCGTGACCTGATTGCACGGGGCGAGCTGGGAATACTCAGAAAGATCTACGTCGAATACCCGCAGGGCTGGCTATCGACGCTGCTTGAGGCGACGGGGCAGAAACAGGCCGACTGGCGTACCGACCCCGCGCGTTCGGGGCCGTCGGGCTGCATGGGCGACATCGGCACCCACGCCGCGACGCTGGCCGAATACATCAGCGGCGACCTCATAGACGAGGTGTGCGCGGATCTTTCGATCTTTGTCGAGGGTCGCAGGCTCGACGATGACGGCTCAGTGCTGATCCGGATGGCGGGCGGCGCCAAGGGTGTCCTGACCGCCAGCCAGGTTTGCAGCGGCGAAGAGAACAATCTCAACATTCGCCTCTACGGTGAATCGGGCGGGCTTGAATGGAGCCAGCAGGAACCGAACACGCTGTGGCTGAAGCGCCAGGGCGAGCCGGCGCGCAGGCTGCGGGCCGGCGTCGACCAGGGTTACCTGGGCGCGGCTGCACAGGCGCACATGCGCCCACCCAGCGGCCATCCCGAGGGTTACTTCGAGGCCTTCGCCAACATCTACCGCAATTTCGCATCCGCCATCGCCGCGCACGCGGCCGGCGAGCCGCACGACGCCCTCCTCGACTACCCGACGATCGAGGAGGGCGTTTCGGGACTCGCATTCATCGACGCGATCCTTCGCAACGACCGCAGCGGCGAGAAGTGGACGAAAGTGTTGCGGGATTCGCGCTGACCCTTCTCTTCACGTCGCCATTCGTGGACCAAATATGTTTCGGATCGAAATTTCGGTAGATTTACCAGGTTGACTGAACAAGGAGTTGGAGAATGAATCGGAGGGGTTTTGTTGCAGGTGCATTGGCGACGGGTCTTGGCGGCACCCTGCAGTTGCGGGCTCAGGACAACGGCGCATCCGGACTCAGCCCGGGGCTTCAGCTTTACACGATCCGCCAGCTGATGCAGGACGATGTACCCTCGGCACTGGCGCTCGTCGCCGACGTCGGTTACCGGCACGTCGAGTTCGCAGGCTATTTCGACCATCCGGCCGGAGAGTTGAGGCTCATGCTCGACGACATGGGCCTCACGGCGCCGGCCGCGCACGTTCCTCTGGAGGCCATGTCGGCTAGTCCGGACGCCGCTATCGAGTCGGCGTTGACCCTGGGACATCGATACCTTGTCGTGCCCTGGCTCGCTCCCGAATCACGCGCCACCCTGGATGGCTACTATCGTCTGGCCGAGCAGTTAAACGCCTTTGGCGAGGCCTGTGATCGGGCCGGCCTGCGGTTCGCCTACCATAATCACGATTTCGAGTTCGAATTGACCGACGGCGGCGTTCCGTACGACGTGCTGCTGGACGAGACGGACCCGGCGCTGGTCGAGTTCGAGCTTGATCTGTACTGGATACGCGCCGCGGCGCGGTCGGAACTGGAATACTTCGAGC